>JANTHE010000034.1 GCA_024762585.1 Sulfuricurvum sp.
TTCTCATCCATATCTTTGCAAAAATAGTGTCCTTCAAAAAGCTCAGGCAACAAAATAATCTTCGCACCTGATCCCGCTGCCTCGCGTACCATCTGCTGCGCTTTTTTCCTGTTGGCTGCTCTGTCAGGTGACATTTTCATCTGAACCGACGCAATTTTAAGCACGTATCTCTTCCCTTCTACTTTGCAAAGCTATGAAATCACTCTCACCGCACCTTAGCTTTTTCACTTCTGCATAGTCACCATGATCACCATTGTAGTGAGCTGCTTTAAAATTTTACCAGTTTTTTATTCTCTGCTATACAGGGACACAGACAACTCGCAATAACTTCATCATTAATTAATCAGTTTTCAGGGCAGTCGTCATGCTATATCTGGTATGATTTCGCCATGATTAATAAGGTAAAACGGCTATTTCGCAATCGACAAGAGAAAATTTCCCATTTGCATACGGATTTACATTCCCATCTGCTTCCAGGTATTGACGACGGATCAAAGAGTATTGATGAATCCATAGAGTTAATTTCTGCAATGCATCAACTCGGTTACACCCGCTTTATCACCACACCGCATACAATGATGCATCGCTATCCAAACACGCAAGAGAGCATTTTTCGATCGCTGGATACGCTGCGCAATGCACTGGAGACAGCCCATATACCCGTCACGGTCGAAGCCGCTTCTGAGTACTATCTGGACGAGCATTTCATCCGATTCATAAAGGAAAAAAACCTTTTGACATTTGGCAATAATCTCGTCCTTTTTGAAATGTCTTATGTGATGCCACCGGTCGAATTGGACATGATAGTCTCTACGCTCCAGGACAACGGTTATACGCCGGTCCTGGCGCATCCCGAACGCTATCTGTACTTTCATGCGAACCCCGAATCGTATGCGGCTTTGAAACAGATAGGGGTTTTGTTTCAGGTCAATATCAATTCGCTCGGAGGATACTACTCCAAATCCGTTCAGAATGCCGCAAAAACACTTATGAAACATGGCTGGATTGACTATCTGGGTTCAGACGTACACCATTTCAAACATATTGATGCGCTTTCAACAACGCTCAAAGGCGGCATCATTGATGAAGTGACGAAAAACAATACCATCAGGAATAACCTCCTTTAGGGTTTCTTCTTCTGTCAACAATACAGACACAGTGACCTTTGTCACATACATTTCGTCATGATTGAAATACAATAGAAGGAAGCTTTCAGGCTTAAACACAAAGGAGTTCATCATGAAAAAGATCTTGATGATTGCGGCGATCTCGATGGCGGTGCTTGGTTTTTCAGGCTGTGCGGACAAAGGTGACGGCATGGGCTCAAAATGCGGAGCAGAAAAAAAATGCGGCAGTGAGAAAAAATGCGGCGGAGGCAAATGCGGGGGCTGAAGCCGCCCTGCCTCGTCATTATCTTAAAATCCATTTCAAGCCTTTTTTGAAACCCTTCTATTACCTTCGTTCGATATAATAAGATCAATTTATCCATTCCCTAAGACCGGTGTATATTCATGATTAACCTCAAAGACCCCAAACTCTATTTCAATCGCGAACTCTCCTGGCTGCAGTTCAATACCCGAGTGTTGCAGCAGGCGCAGGACAAACGTCAACCGCTGCTCGAACGCCTGAAGTTTCTGGCCATTTACGGCACCAACCTCGACGAGTTCTATATGATCCGCGTCGCGGGACTGAAAAAGCTTTTCGCCTCCGGCATCATTCTCTCGGGCCCTGACCGCCTGACCCCGCTGCAGCAATTGCGGGAAATTCGAAAGTACCTGCATCGTGAACTGCAGGTTGTCGAACATACCTTTATGGAGATCATGGACGGCTTGAAAGAAGAGGGCATCTTCCTCAAACGTTATCCTGAACTGAACAACAAGGAAAAAGGCGAGGTCAACCGCTATTTCAAGGAGCATATCTATCCGGTTATCGTCCCCATCGCCGTGGACGGCACCCACCCCTTTCCGCACCTGAACAACCTCAGCTTCGGCCTGATCGTCAAACTTCAGGACAATGACGATCCGAACATCCAGCGCTTCGGACTGGTACGCATCCCGCGCGTCCTCCCCCGCTTTGTGCAGATTGAAACCGGGACCTACGTGCCCATCGGCAGTATCGTAGCGCAGCACATCGACGAACTTTTCCCCGGCTTCAGTCTGCTGCAGTACACTCCGTTCCGTGTCACGCGCAATGCCGACATCACCATCGAGGAAGAGGAGGCCGATGACTTTATGGAGATGCTCGAAGAGGGGCTGAAGCTGCGTAAAAAAGGAGAGCTGGTCCGGCTCGAAATCGGCATCGATGCCGATAACGAACTTATCGATTTTATCAATCGCCACACCAATGTCTATAAAGACGACATCTACCGATTCCGAATCGTGCTGAACCTCGGCACGCTGTGGCAGATCGTCGGCAACAAGGACTTCGCGCACCTCGTCGCTCCCGCCTACAAGCCGCGAATTCTGCCGCCGTTGGACTCGGCAGAGAGCATCTACAACGTGCTGGACAAGCAGGATGTGCTGCTTTACCATCCCTATGAGAGTTTTGAGCCCATCGTACAGTTCATCCAGACGGCGGCCAAAGATCCCGATGTGGTCTCCATCCGCATGACGCTCTATCGCAGCGGAACCAATTCGCCCATCGTCAACGCGCTGATGCAGGCGGCGGAATCGGGCAAGCAGGTCACGACCATGGTCGAGCTCAAAGCCCGTTTTGATGAGGAGAACAACCTCATCTGGGCCAAAGCGCTTGAGAGTGCGGGTGCGCATGTTATCTATGGTATCCCCGGTTTCAAAGTCCATGCCAAAGCAGCCTTGGTCACCCGAAAAGTCGGCGACAAGCTGATTCAGTATGCCCATCTGGGCACCGGCAACTACAATCCCTCAACGGCAAAGATTTACACGGATGTCAGCTATATGACTTCCAGCGAAGAGATCACGAACGATATGACCCGATTTTTCCACTTTCTGACCGGTTTCAGCAAAAAAGGTAAACTCAACAAGCTTTACATGTCACCGACACAGACCAAGCCGAAAATCCTCTCGATGATCCAGAACGAAACACGGATGGGAGGCGAAGGGCGAATCATCGCCAAAGCCAATTCGCTGGTGGACGATGACGTCATTCGCGCCCTGTACAAAGCCTCGCAGGCCGGCGTAAAAATTGACCTCATTATCCGCGGTATCTGTACACTCGTACCCGGCATCAAAGGCATCAGTGAGAATATCCGTGTTATCTCCATCATCGGAAAATACCTCGAGCATGCCCGCATCTTCTACTTCAAACACAGCAGTACGCAGATGTTCATCTCCAGTGCCGACCTGATGCCGCGCAACCTGATCCGCCGGATTGAACTGATGACCGGCATCGATGACGAGGATGCCAAAGAGAAGCTTCTTCAGCTGCTGAACCTGCAGCTCTCCGACAACGAACTGGCCCATGAACTGCAAAGTGACGGCAACTACCGCAAAGTGCACAGCGAAGAGAAGAGTATCAACTCGCAGCAGCTGCTGGAACAGCACACCAACAAACTGTACAAATCGGTAAAAAAACGTGACTCAAACTATATCAACAAGCTGGCGACACGGCTGTTCAAGGAGAGCTGATGGTCTACCCTTTCAAACAATGGACGCCTGATATCGGCGAGAATGTCTGGATCGCGCCGAGCGCCGATGTCATCGGAAACATCACGATGGGCAAAGATTCCGCCGTCTGGTTCGGCTGTGTCGTGCGCGGCGATGTTCACCGCATCGTCATCGGCGATCGTACGAATATTCAGGACATGTCCATGATCCATGTCACCCACTACAAGAAACCGGACATGAGCGACGGCAATCCAACCGTCATCGGCAACGACGTCACGGTGGGCCACCGGGTCATGCTGCACGGATGCACCATTGAGGATGCCTGTCTCATCGGGATGAGCGCCACGATCCTCGACGGCGCCGTCATCGGCAAAGAGTCCATCGTCGGTGCGGGTTCGTTGGTGACCAAGAACAAGGTTTTTCCACCCCGTTCGCTTATTATGGGCTCCCCCGCCAAGGCCGTCCGCACCCTTACCGATGAGGAAGTCGAAGAACTGTATGCCTCGGCACAGCGCTATGTCGGATTCAAAGAGGAGTACCGGCTCGCCGACGACTGATCCGTTGCCATGAATTTCTTTTTTTTCGCAGACATCATCGGCATCGCCGCTTTCACCATCAGCGGGATGCTGACTGGCGTTCGTTACAAACTTGACATTCTCGGCATCGCGATCGTCTCCATGCTCACCGCACTGGGCGGCGGCATGGTCCGCGACGGCCTCATCGGGAAAATTCCCTTTGCCTTCAGCGAATATTACCCTTCGCTGACCGTCATCACCGTCCTTGCGCTTTCCATCGTGCTTAAACTGTACAAAAAAGAGGAGATTGAGCGCAAGTTTCTTTTCGTCATCAGCGACACCCTGGGCCTGGTCGCCTTCAGCATCACGGGTGCGCTTGTGGGGATCGCGCAGGAGCTCAACAGTTTCGGCATCATCATCCTGGGCTTCCTCACCGCCGTCGGCGGCGGCATCATCCGCGATATCCTGCTCAACCGCGTCCCGGCCATCCTCACCCACGATGTCTACGGCACGATCGCCCTGCTGGTCTCGCTCGCGCTCGCCCTGATTCACCTCACCGGAATGCTCAACAACTACACCATTATGGCCGTCGGAAGCACCACCCTCGTTTTGAGACTCATCGCCTACAAAAAAGCGTGGCAGCTGCCGAAGTTATAGCTCTATGTGTTCCGTGTTCCGTGTTCCGTGTTCCGTGTTCCGAAAAGGGTGACAAATAGTCCTTACAAAAATATAAACCTGCACTTCATACATGGCACATTATTCGCACCAGTAACAAAATCAAAAATAATCGGAATGTGCATGCGACAGCAAATTGTACATTTTTCTTCCCGGTTCGGCTTCTTTTTTGTACAAGCATAAGCGCTAAAGCGCAATACATGCGAGACACTAAATGTCGAGTCGTAAAAAAGAAGGGGAACAAACAAAGCGAAGCTTTAAAATGAAGACTGATTACGTCCTGTAATCCGCATTGATCTTGACATACTCATGCCCAAGATCGCATCCATAGGCATCAAAAGCACCCTCTCCCATCCCCAGATCGCAGCAGATTGAAAACTTCTCCCGTTTCATCACCGCTGCCGCCTGTTTCTCCGTCGCCTCGTCAAAAAGAATCTCACCCTTTTCATAGACGAGGACATCATCAAACGCAATGGTCAACGTCGATTCATCACACGTCACACCGCTGGCGCCGATGGTCGAGGCGACCCGTCCCCAATTGGGGTCTTCGCCGTAGATGGCCGTTTTCATCAACAGTGAATTCGACAGCGCTTTGGCCGCCGTCTCTGCCTCGGCATCACTTGCCGCACCCGTGACGTGGAACGTCACCAGCTTCGTCGCCCCTTCGCCGTCGCTGACCATCATCTGCGCCAGCTCCAGCAGCATGGCATGCAGCGCTTCACGGAAAGCCTCCGCATCGAACACACCGCTTTTTCGATTGGAAAAGAGCATCACCGTATCGTTCGTTGATGTATCGCCGTCAACGCTCGCGGCATTGAAGGTGGTCGGCGTAACGGATGCCAGCGCCGATTGCAGTTCGGCTGCAGGAGCATCTGCGTCAGTGGTCACAAAACAGAGCATCGTCGCCATCGAAGGGTTGATCATCCCCGCCCCCTTGGCAATCGCCCCGATGCGGAACCGTTTTCCCTCTTCACACACCACTTCGCTTGAGACCATTTTATAAAAGGTATCGGTCGTCATGATCGCTTTGGCCGCCCCAAGGCTGTCCCTGCATGTCAAGTCGAACCCTTTGGCAGCCTCGATAATTTCTGCTTTGGGCAGCCGCACCCCGATCACCCCCGTCGAACTCATCACCGGATTTTCCAGCACACCGTATTTTTCCTGCAGCACATCGAGAATTTCATCAATATCGTCAATACCTGCCGGCCCCGTCATAGCGTTGGCGTTCTTGGCGTTCATCAGGATAAAATTGCTTTTAAACGCTCCCTTCTTCCGGTAGTGGCGAATGGGAGCGGCTGTCATCTTGTTCGTCGTGAACACGGCCGCTGTCTCGCACGGTGTATCGGCGTAGATAAACGCCACATCATCGCTGCCATCCGGACGCAGTCCTGCACTGACCGCTCCCGCGTAAAACCCCTGCGGCGCACAGACTCCGCCGCCGATCTTTTTTATCTCATACATAACGCAACTCCTGCGGTTTCTTTCGCTCTCTTACCAGCTCTTTGGTGATTTTGATCCCTTTTTCGGTCCCGACGACGAGCAGTTTCGATTCGCTGGTTACGAGGTCGCTGCCTTTGGGCATCGCCACGAACTTGCCGTCTTTTCGCGTCACACCGACCACGGAGACATTTGCAATCTCACGCAGATGGGTCTCTTTGAGGCGGTTAAGCACCATCCAGCTGTATTTGGGCACAAAAATCTCCTCCATGTCCAGCGGGGTATCCGTGCGGTAGAGAAACTCTTCGAGCAGGTTTTCCATATCGGGTCTCGCCGCCATCGAGGTGATGCGCTGCGCCGTCAGTTTCGTCGGCGACACTACGGTATCTGCACCGAGCTTCTTAAGTTTCTCCACGTCGCTCATCGTCTCGGCGGAGCTGATCAGATTATACGGCCGCGGCAGAGCGTGTTCCTTTTCAAAAAGGCGTACAGAGGCGATGATGGCTATATTGTCCGCGATCAGCGGCGAGAGCGTGATCAGTCCGTTCGCCGAGCTCAGATGCGCCTTGAGCATCGCCACCTCCGTATGCGGTTCCTCTTGCAGCACATAGGGGTAATGGTATGTTTTCGCCCACTCCTCAATCTCCGCACGCGGGTCGATCACGACGAACGGAATATGCGACCGTCGCAGCTCCTTGGTCACTTCGATGGTATAGTCGTTATGATAACAGATAACGAAATGCCGCTTTAGACGCGCAATCTTATAAAGCATATTCCGCTCCTTTATGGTCTTGAATATTATACCGGTGTTGATCTCGTTGACAAGAATACCGACCGAGAGAGAGAACACCGCAAACCCTGTAATGATCAGGGTAATGGTAAAGATTCTTCCCGCATCCGAAATCGGTGCGATTTCACCGAAGCCCACCGTTGTAAAAGTGATCCCCGTCTGATAAATGGCATCCATCATGGTAAAACCGTCAATGACCATATAGCCGACGGTTCCTATAAACATGATCAAAGCTGTAAAGATCAGCGGCAGTCGGAATGGTTTTAATTGACCGTAAAGATCGGGAAGAAGTTTATAATCGGGTTTGGGAGGACTCTCCCAGTGAAGAAAGCGTAGAATCTTCTGAATCAGATTCAATCGGCGCTCTGCATCAGGGCGTGGTTACGCCTGTTTTTTCTTCATCGTGCGGAGCTCAGAAGCAGAGATCTTAATCTTTTTTGTCGTACCGTCTTCCATCTGGATACGAACGGTACGAAGATTAGGCATAAAACGTCTTTTCGTGCGATTTTTCGCATGAGAAACGTTGTTTCCGCTCATTGGGCCCTTACCGCTAATAGCACATTTTCTTGCCATTTGAAGGCTCCTTGCGTAAATTTGGTGGCGCATTATAGCCTCTTGAATCAAAAGAGTTTCTTAAATTGCTCATGGCTGCTTATTTTCCAGTGTTTTATATACAAATGCGAAAATATCCGCAACGGCCTGATAAAGGTTTTCAGGGATTTGATCATCCACATCGAGCTGTGAGAGCATTTCAACAAGCAGCACATCCTCTTTTATGGGAATCCCGTTCTCCTTTGCAACCTCTATGATACGCTCGGCCATATGCGCTTCGCCTTTTGCACTGACCTTCGGCGCTCTCTGCTCTCCCAGTTTGTATTTCAGCGCAACCGCTTTTTGCCGTTTATCTTTCATACCTTGTACTCGAATCCGGCACTGTGCTGATCCCCAAGGTTGACATAATGCTCCTCTTCTTTGGGCAATCCTACAAAAAAACGCACACTTTCTGCGACCATTCCCGAGGCAAAGAGCATCGCTTTCAACTCTTTGGCCCTGGTATCAAGCAAGGAGCGCAATGCCGCGGCTTCACAATGAAAATGAATAGATAAATGGCGCTTTTGCTCCAGTGAAAGCATAATCCGAAGCGCACCAAACTGCTTCAGATCCAGTCTGATATCACAATAAAGAGCCTGATCATCGCCGCGCCTGATAAACATTTCACCCTCTTTCAAATGGCTGAAATCATACGGGACAAACAGCGCAGTACCGGAAGAGAGACTCGAAAGCAGCTGATAGTAGTCGATCTTGAAGAGCAGCCGGTCAATCAGTTGCTGCACCTCATGCCGCACCGTATCGGGCAAGTGGGAAATTTTTGTCGACAGTAAAAGCAGCTGCGCCTTCAGGTCATGCCGCCACTGCCGTGAAAGCAGTTCGGTATTCACATCATCCGCTTTCAGCGCCAGAGCGATGTTCGCTTCAAACAGCAGTCCCGAAGACGCGAGCTGCGCCTTTAACGCGGCACCGTCATCGCCTCCCGGTTTCATTAAAAAGCGCTGTGCGATCTGCATAAAAGCTTCCGTACCTTCCACCGCTGCCATCAGCGCGATCAGCTGTTTTAACTCATTGGCAAACGAACCCATCTGCTTGAATGCGGCACTGTTTTTTAACACGTTCAGCAGCTGCAGCTGTGCGGAACTGTCCGTATTTCCAGAAAGCAGCAGCTGCGCAAGTATGTCTTTAAAATTCGCCGTAGTCCCCATTTCCGAGCGTGCTTGCAGCGGCAGATGGTGCAACGCCTCTTCCACCGCCTTATTGTTTAAAGGGTGATAAAAAGTGAACATGGGAACGGCATCAATATTCATAATAAAGGTAGTATACCATGTTACTCTGCCGGACACTCCCACCGATTTCTCTAGATGAAAGTGCCATTACGCTAGAATTTCGGAAAAAAGAAAGGGTCTGCCCATGCTTGTAGCCCCCAGTATTCTTTCGGCCGATTTCGGTCAGCTCGCGCACGACGTCAAGGCCATCTGCGATGCCGGATGCGATCTTGTGCACGTCGATGTCATGGACGGGCACTTTGTTCCCAATCTCACCATCGGTCCCGTCGTCGTTTCCGCTGTGGCCCAGGCGGCCACCAAACCCCTGGATATTCATCTCATGGTGGAAAACAACACCTTTTTCGTCGATCTGTTCGCGCCCTTGAATCCGCGATACATCTCCTTTCACATTGAAGAGGAGAAAAACGCACACCGCCTGGCCCAATACATCCGCACTCTGGGCATCAAGCCCGCAGCCGTCCTCAACCCCCACACCCCGCCCGAAGCCGTCGAGTACCTGCTGCCCTATCTCGACATGGTGCTTGTCATGAGCGTCAACCCCGGATTCGGCGGGCAGAAATTCATAGACGTCTATGCCAAACTTCGCCGCCTGCGCGATCTGCGCGACCGGATCAATCCCGACTGCCTCATCGAGGTCGACGGCGGTGTCAACGATCAGAACATCGTCGCGCTCAAAGCAGCCGGTGTCGATGTCTGTGTTGCCGGAAGCTACGTCTTCAAACACCCCGACGGGCTTAAACCGGCCATCGACAGCCTGAAAGTCTGAGCAGAGCCTATGCGCGTCAAAATCTGCGGCATCACCGGTTATGAAGACGCCATGACGGCCATCGATTCCGGGGCCGACGCACTCGGGTTTGTCTTCTACCCGCCTTCGCCAAGATACATCAGCCCCGAAGCAGCCAAAGCCATCATCACCCGGCTGCCGCCTTTTGTCGAGAAGGTCGGGCTCTTCGTCAATGAAGAAGCCGATGCCATCAACACCGCGGCGCAACACAGCGGCATCACGCTGGCACAGATCCATTTTGATGCTCCCGCTGCCCTTTTCGAGGCACTGACACTGCCCGCCATCCGCGTTGTCCGCGCAGCGCACCCCGAAGATGCAGCGGCCCACCCGGATGAATACCGTCTCGTCGATGCTTATTGCGAGGGCTACGGGGGCATGGGCAAACGCCTTAACCTTGAATGGTTCGACGGGGTCGACTGCTCCAAAATCATTCTCGCCGGAGGCCTCACGCCTGAAAACATCAGCGAATGCCTGGCATATGGCTTTTATGCGCTCGATGTCAGCAGCGGTGTCGAAGCATCGAAAGGGAAAAAAGATCCTGAAAAAGTACGCCGTTTCATCACAAAGGCCAAAGGATGATCGAAGCCTCTGAGCTGCCGCAGAAACTCTGCGAGGGCCTGACGCCGCACCAGCTGGAGCACCTGACCGGCGAAGAGGCCGAACTTGCCGTCGAACTGCTGCGGGCCCAGGGGCTTGACCTGGTCGATGACCGCGGCCGTTTCCGTCCCCTCACCTGTCTGCAGCCGCTCTCTGCCGCGACCTTTTGCATTGTCGATATCGAGACCAACGGCTCCAAACCCGACAAGCACCAAATCATCGAGATCGGTGCCGTGAAGGTGCAGAACCTACATATCGTCGACCGCTATGAAAGCCTGGTCAGATGTGGGCATATCTCAAAGCATATCTCACAGATCACAGGGATTGAAGAGACCGACACACACGATGCACCGCACCTTAAAGAGGTACTGGAGGCCTTCAAATCGTTTCTTGGAAACGATATTTTTGTCGGCCACGATGTCAAATTCGATTTTACATTTACCTCGAAGATGATGGAGCGCGTCGGCATGGCACCGCTGCTCAACCGTACGCTTTGCACCATCGACCTCGCTGAACGCACCATCAGCTCCTACCGCTACGGTCTGGCCTTTTTGAACGAACAGCTCGAACTTTACAAAGAAGCCACCCACCACCGCGCCCTCTCCGATGCCATGACAACCGCAAAACTCTTCAAACGCACACTGGGCTTCATCCCCACCGAGATTCAAACGGTAGAAGAACTCATCGGTTTTTCAAAAAAAGCGAAACGGCTGAAACGTCCGAAATTCCCGCCGGAAACCAACGATAAAACAGAAGAAGAAAAAACGGAAAAAGAGTAAAGGGCACAAAGCGCCAAGAGCGCGTGGGCACTCCGAGAGTACTTCTTCCAGGGCGCCTGCTGCCGAAGCAAACAAAGCGTTAGCGTAGCCAAAGGGGCTTTGCTCCTTTGGCGTATTAACTCAATGATATTAGAGGTGCCCTTTATTCAGAAAAAGCACCAATACCGGTCAAGCGATCATACCGTTTGTTGCGGCGCTCAGACCCGCTGAAATTCTGCAATTCATTCAGTTTTTCAAGAATATAAGACTTCATCGCCTCGGCAGCACCCTCTTTGTCACGGTGCGCCCCGATCATCGGTTCGTCAATAACATCATCGATCAACTCCAGCTCCTTAAGATCGCCACTGGTAATTTTGAGCGCCTTCGTGGCCGCTTCCGCTTTGGCCGGGTCATTCCACAAAATCGCCGAACACCCTTCGGGAGAAATGACACTGAAAACAGAGTAGCGCATCATGGCCAGACGGTCCGCGACACCGATCGCCAACGCCCCGCCGCTGCCGCCTTCGCCGATGACAATCGAAAGCGTAATCGTCTCGAGCTTTGAGAGTTCGAGCAGGTTGCGGGAGATAGCCTCGCTCTGGTTGCGCTCTTCCGCCCCCAGACCGGGATAGGCACCCGGGGTGTCAATGAGCATCACCACCGGGATATTGAACTTGTCGGCCATGTGTGCACAGCGCAGTGCTTTTCGGTACCCTTCGGGATGCGGCATGCCGAAATTTCGTTTGAGCTTGTTCTTGGTGCCCCGCCCTTTTTGCTCGCCGATGACCATGACCCGCTGACCATCGATGTAGCCCATATAACACAAGATAGCGGCATCGTCGCGAAAATGGCGATCCCCATGCAGCTCATATTTGTCTTTGAGCAGCAAATTGATGTAATCGAGCGCATAAGGGCGGTCGGGATGGCGAGCAAGCTGAAGTTCCTGATAGGGAGTGAGGTTCTTGAACGTTTTGCTCACCTCTTTTTCAAGATCTTTTTGCAAAATATCTGCAGCCTGCTCATCATGCCGTACTTCCGCACTGACGATCTCTTCCTGGATCTGCTGAATTTTTTGCTCAAAATCGAGGTAGGTTGCCAAGCCGGAGCCTTAGATCTTTTTGAAAATAACGACGCCGTTTGTACCGCCAAAACCAAACGAGTTGCTCATCACAACATTCAGTTCAGCTTTGCGCGCCGTGTTCGGCACAATATCCAGATCGCATTCCGGATCCGGGTTTGAATGGTTGATCGTCGGAGGGATGATCCCTTCGTGCATTGCCATCAGCGACACCACCGCTTCTATTCCACCGGCAGCACCCAGGCAGTGTCCGGTCTGCCCTTTGGTCGATGTCACCGGCGGACAATTCTCTTTGCCGCCGAAAAGCGTTTTGATCGCTGCCGTTTCGTTTCGGTCGTTCGTCGGGGTACTGGTCCCGTGTGCATTGACATAATCGACTTTGGGATTTCCGGCCATGGCAACCGCCGCTTTCATGGCGCGCAGCGGGCCGTCCATACTCGGGCTGGTGATATGGCTGGCATCGCCGCTTTCGCCGAAACCGATGAGCTCGCCGTAGATCTTCGCACCGCGCGCCATTGCCGCATCATACTCTTCGAGCACCAGTGCCGCCGCGCCTTCACCCATGATGAAACCGTCTCGCTCCGCATCGAAAGGGCGCGATGCCGTTTTAGGGTCGTCATTGCGTGTCGAAAGTGCTTTCATCGAAGCAAACCCGCCAATCCCCACACCCGTCACCGCCGATTCGGCCGCGACGACCAGCATACGGTCCGCCCCGTTGCACATAATCGTTTTGGCCGCATCGGAAATGGCATGTGTGCCTGCCGCACAGGCGGTAACGGCAGAGACGTTCGGGCCTTTGAGGCCATGTTCAATAGAGACGAATCCGCCCAGCATATTGACCAGTGCACTCGGAATGAAAAAAGGCGAAATACGGCGCGGACCGCGTGTTTCAAGAATGATGGAGTTCTTTTCGATCGCCGGCAGGCCGCCGATGCCCGAAGCCGCCGCCACGCCAAAACGCTCGTAATCGGTCTCGGTTTCACAGAACCCGGCTTCTTCCATAGCTTCCTGCGCCGCTTTGAGCCCTAGCTGAATAAAGCGGTCTGCTTTCTTGACCTCTTTCGGAGCCATGACGGTTGTGGGATCGAAGTCTTTGACTTCACCCGCAATGAGGACACCCTGCCCTTCGGCTTCGGCATCAAACAGTGTAATGCGGTCGATACCGCAGACACCCTCGCACATCGCCTTGAAGGACTCTTCTTTGCAGTTCCCGACGGCATTCACCATGCCCATTCCCGTAACAACCACTCTTCTCACATTCTCTCCTGATATTAAAGGTGCTGTATCTTTATATACCCGTCCACCGACGGCAATATACAGACACTTGCGGGCACTCCCGCAAACAGTGCTTACTTGTTCTCGATATAGTCGACAACATCCTGAACGGTCTGGATTTTTTCAGCTTCGTCATCCGGAATCTCGATATCGAACTTCTCTTCCAGAGCCATCACGAGTTCAACGACGTCAAGGCTGTCCGCCCCGAGATCTTCAACAAATTTTGCATCCGGTTTTACTTCGTCCGGGTTTACGCTCAGCTGTTCAACTACGACTTCTTTGATGTCATCCAAAAGTGCCATTATAGCTCCTCTATTCATTTTGAAATTGTGAAAGTATAGCATAGGCTACATTAAAAAAATACGCCGGACCGGCAAAGCCGCTCCGCCTACGCTAACGCTTGGTTTCCTTCGGCAGGAGGCCCGCGCGTCCTTGACGCTTTTGTACTTTTTTACGCCGGACCGGCAAAGCCGCTCCGCCTACGCTAACGCTTGGTTTCCGCTGTCCTTGGGCAATGCCCTATGAAATTTCGCTGCGCTGCATCGGCCTCAGGCCATGTTCATGCCGCCGTTGACCTTGAGGGTTTCGCCAGTGATATACGAGGCCGAATCGGACAGCAAAAACGCGGTGGCTTCGGCGACCTCCTGCGCGTGCCCGAAACGGCCCATCGGGATCTTGCCTGTAAAGCCCTCCTTGATCTCGTCGCTGAGCTCGTCGGTCATGTCGGTTGCGATGAAACCCGGTGTAATGGTGTTGTAGCGGATACCGCTCGAAGCCGCCTCGAGGGCAAAGCTTTTGCTCATGGCGATCAGGCCGCCCTTGGAAGCCGCATAATTCGTCTGCCCGGCATTGCCGGTCTCCCCGACAATGGAGGCGATGTTCACGACCGCACCCCGTTTCTTTTTACGCATCGCTTTCATCGCTTCACGGCAGCCGATGAACGCCGAGGTAAGATTGGCATTGATGACAGAGAGAAAATCCTCCGTTTTCATGCGCAATGCGAGTTTGTCGTTCGTAATGCCGGCGTTGTTGACAAGGTACCCCAGCTCGCCGTCCGCGGCGACGATCGATTTGACGGCATCCACAAACGCCGCTTCGTCGGAGACATCGAACCCGATCGTCTCCGCTTCGCCGCCCGCGGCGACAATGGCCGCCTTGACCGCTTCGGCCGCTGCCGCGCCGCTGCGGTAGTTGACCCAGACTTTCAGGCCGTACCCCGCCAGCACCTTTGCAATCTCCGCGCCGATACCCCGGCTCGACCCCGTAACCAATACATTTTTTCCGCTGAATTTCATCTCTCTCCTTTCATCTACTTACAACAGACTGTCGTCCATCTCCTCGGGCTTCTCAATCCCCATCAGTTCGAGCACCGTCGGCGCAATGTTGTTCAGGCCGCCCGGATGCACTTTTTCAACCCCCGGCGCCATGACGAACGCCCAGACTTTTCCGACGGTATGGTTGGTCAGGACATGGCCGCTCTCATCCCACATCTGCTCGCAGTTGCCATGATCAGACGTGAGCACCAACGCATACCCCTCTTTTTTTGCCTTGTCGACAATGCGCCCCAGCTCATGATCGACGGTTTCGACCGCTTTGATCGCCGCGTCATAGTTGCCGGTATGCCCCACCATGTCGCCGTTGGCAAAATTGACGACGATGAAATCATAGGCCTCGTCCATCGCTTTGAGGACGGCATCCCCAACAGCCGCTGCACTCATCTCAGGCTGCATATCATACGTTTTGACTTTCGGGCTCGGGATCAGTACCCGTGTCTCGTTTTCCACCGGCTCATCCACTCCGCCGTTGAGAAAGAAGGTAACATGTGCGTATTTTTCCGTCTCCGCCGTGTGCAGTTGACGCATTCCCGCCTGGCTGACAACTTCCGCCAATGTATTCTTGGGCGTCTCTTTTTGAAACAGCACCGGATAGGTGAAGCTTTTGTCATACTCGGTCATTGTGGCAAGATGCCTGGCGACAAAAGGGCGCTCAAATTCGTTAAAGGCATCCGAACCCAGCGCCGTAGTGATCTCACGCACCCGGTCACTGCGGAA
>JANTHE010000035.1 GCA_024762585.1 Sulfuricurvum sp.
GCTCGTTTCCGCAAGCGGAAACGAGCAACTACTTATTAGCATGCATTTTAGCACACTATTAACGAAAGATAAATCATTTGCAACACTGTTAAACATGAATTATCTTTCATTATGCAATAATAAAAACACAATATTCTTAAAATTTGACAATATGACAGATAAAGGACGGATAATACCTTTATATCAGCGTTATCTGACGAAATTGATAGATATTATCGGAGGTAGAGTATGACAAAAGAAAACAGGAAGAGGCCATGATTGTCCATAAAGGTACGGAGCGGCCCATACGGGCAAACTGCTGCACAACAAGGCCAAAGGTACTTACGTCTATAAGCGCTACGGGGCCAAACCCTGCCGTTCACAGAATATTTAACGCCTAACCCCTTATTTCTTATTTAAAAACACCCCTCATGAAGAAGGTGGGGCGGGGGTATCGCTAGAAGGATGAATCAACTATTTCCGGCAGACTGGGTAATAATCTTTTATGCAACAATTGAGCGATGCCACAAAATTCTGAACACTAAAAACATCCACTTCATGATGACGACAAACGTTCATCAAGTTTGTCGAGCAGCGCCAGGCCATGCTTTGCATCGCCTTTCGATGCCCTCAACGTAAAACGCGTTTTCGCGTCAAACTGCGCCAACGCTACCGTAGCGAGTTCATCAAACAGTTTATTGAGGCTGATACCCTGTTCCTTCGCGTACTCCTTGAGCCTCTCATGTTTGGAATCCGGAAGCCGTAATGTCACTGTACTCATAAAATCTCCTTTAGAAAATCTTCGGGTGTTGTCACCCTGTGTTTGAAAACAAGTTCTGCATTTGCAAAATCTTTTACGTTGTAGGTAATAATCGCTTTCGCACCGCTTGCCACGGCAAGCTCTACTAAAAAGTTGTCGTTCTCATCCGAAAGATTCGGTCTCCAGATATAGTAAATGTCCCTCCAGGCACAGACACTGAGAAAGGCATTGAGCAGTTGTTCCTGCTCCTCCATACTCAATGGCGTCATCTTCTGTATCTTTTTGCGCTTCATCACAGCTTCATACTCTCTGAAAAGCGCTTCTCCCATCTGTGGAGACAGCTTTCCGCTCAGCGCCAAGCGTAAAAGATCCCGTGCCGCCGACTCTTTCTTGACCAACGCGGAAATCCATACACTCGTGTCTATAACAACTTTCATACCAATATGATAGCGTATTTGCTATCATATTACAAAAATAGTACGATACCGCCATCGGCTGCATCACGCGCAAGCAGAAGTTGGCCTTGACAACTTAACTCCAGGGCACCTTCTTTATTTCTGCTTCTTCAGAACTAAATTTTGGTAAATTAATTATAGGTACAGTAATAGTGCGTTAATATTTTTTTTTATACTTAAGGAGGAAACATGGCATATTTAAAAATAACGGTATTAATTGTTTTATTGACTTCTGTTTTTACAGGATGTTCCAGTAAGACATATGCTTTCAAGGCTCCAGCATCAGCTGAAGGCAAAAAATGTATCAAGACATGTCATATAGATAAGAAAAGCTGTAAAGAGACAGAGAGAAAAGAGAAATTAGCAGAGAAAAAAGAGTGTCAAAAACAGTCAAAACTTGATTATAAAGAGTGCCAAAATGAATTTAAAGCAGTTAATTCAGAATGTGAAGCAGAATCTGAAGCAGATTATGTAGCTTGTCTAAAATATGCAGATAATCGCAAAACATGTAAGAAAAAGAAATGTTCAACAAATAAAATGAAGTGTAAAAAATCCAATTGTTTTATAAACCCTAATTATAAACTTTGTGAAGCAGATTATAGAGAGTGTTATACAAATTGCGGTGGTAAAGTGAGTGTTGTTGAATGATATATACTGTAGTTATTGCTCATAGGTTGTGCGATTGTCATCCTGCCAAACGAGTCACGATGCTGACAAAAAGGCAGTAAATCTAATCAAAAGCGAACTCTTGTCTTCAAAATCCAAAACAGCAATAACATATTACTGCGATTCGCATCACGATGGATCAAAAGAACAGAACAAATTTAAGGCCCGTTCTCTTGGCATTGGATATCAAAGTTAACATAAGAGAAAATTGCTTGAAGTATGCAAGTCACTGTCTTAATTGTGTGTTAACATCTCTACAACGCTGAGGCCGAAGGTAGTTTCTAGTGTTGCCCTTAAGATCGTTTTTGAATCGTTAATGCATCTCGCCTATACTGGCACAAGGAGGTGACACCATGCGTCATACAATTTTGATTCTTTTGAGCCTGCTCTCCATACTGGCGGCTACCGTAGCGGCCGAGCTCAAACCCATCCCCGGCTGGGCGCCGCTGAGCCCGCAGGAAGAGGCGGTGATTGTGCATAAAGGTACGGAACGGCCCTATACGGGCAAACTGCTGCATAACAAAGCCAATGGTACTTACGTCTGCAAGCGCTGCGGCGCAAAGCTTTACCGTTCGCAGGACAAATTCGATTCGCACTGCGGCTGGCCCGCGTTCGATGACGAAATCAAAGGAGCGGTCAAGCGTATCCCGGACCCCGACGGTTACCGCACGGAGATCGTCTGCGCCAATTGCGGCGCACATCTGGGACATGTGTTTACGGGGGAGCACCTGACACAGAAAAACGTCCGCCACTGCGTCAACTCCATTTCGATGAAATTCATCCCTGACGAGAAAGTCGCCTATTTTGCCGGCGGCTGCTTCTGGGGTGTGGAGTACTATATGGAAAAGATTCCGGGAGTAAAATCGGTGGTTTCGGGCTTTATGGGCGGCACCAAAGTCAAGCCGGGCTATTACGACGTAGTCCGGGGCGGCACCGGGCACCTGGAGACGGTCGCCGTCACCTATGACCCCGCAAAGGTCCGTTACGAAACGCTGGCCAAAACCTTTTTCGAGATCCACGACCCAACGCAGGAGGGCAGGCAGGGGCCCGATGTTGGAGAGCAGTACCAAAGCGCCGTCTTTTACAGCAATGCGGAAGAGAAAGCAATCGTGCAGAAACTGATAGAGCGATTACGCAAAAACGGCTACGACGTCAAAACGAAACTGCTCGAGGCAAAACCGTTTTACAAAGCCGAGGGGTATCATCAGGACTACTACGACCGCCACGGCAAGCTGCCGTACTGCCACGGCTACGTCAAACGGTTTAAAGATGAAAACTAGCGCACATTCAGGTAGTAGCGCAGGCTGACGTCGCTGAAGGCCTTGCTCTTTTCAAGGTAAGAAGATGCACTGGCGAAGACGTGCGCGAAATCCCTGCTTTTTTCACTTTGTTCCGCGACAACCTCTTTGAGCGCGCGCTTGGCGGCCTCGGTCACTGCATCGGGAAACTGCAGCAGCTTGACGCCGCTGCTCTCAAGTGCTCCCATGGCCTCGGCGTTTTTGGCCTGAAACTCGAACGTCATCGTACTGTTGAGCTCGGCGACGGCGCACTCTATGATGGCCTGTTGCTCTTTGGCCAGTTTCTCCCAGGTGTGTTTACTAAACGTCATCTCGAGAATTGAACCCGGTTCGTGCCAGCCGGAATAGTAGTACGGCGCCACCTTGTAAAAGCCCATCTTCATATCAAGATAGGGGCCGACCCACTCCGTGGCGTCGATGACCCCGCGTTCGAGCGAAGTATAGATTTCACCTGCGGGCAGCAAAACGGGGTTGACACCCAGTTTGGCCATCACCTCGCCGCCCAGGCCCGGAATACGCATTTTTAGTCCATGCATGTCTTCGAGCTTCTCAATGGGCTTTCTAAACCAGCCGCCCATCTGGATGTTGGTATTGCCCCCGGCAAACGGGTAAAGATTGTAGCGTCCGTACAGCTCGCGCCACAAATCCATTCCGCCGCCAAAAGCAAGCCAGCCGTTGAGTTCCTCGGCCGTCATGCCAAAGGGAAAACCGCTGAAAAGCGAAAACGCCGCGTTTTTTCCTTTCCAGTAGTAGGGGCCGGAGTGAAAGCCGTCTATCTGTCCGCTGCTGGCGGCATCGAAGACAGCGAGGGCGGGAACCAGCGTGTTTTTGGGAAAGAGCTTGATCTCCAGCTGACCGCCGCTGATCTGCCCCACGCGCTCCGCGAACCGATCGACGCCGGTGCCCATAATGGGAAAATGCGCCGGCCAGCTCGTGGCAATTTTCAGCTCGGTCTTCTTACCCCTGTTTATATTGAAATTCGCGGAATGCTCTTCACTTTTTTTCGGATGCTTGCTGTAGTCGATGGCGACGCGGTTACTGTCGTTGCAGCCATCGAGCATCAGCGCGGAAGAGGCGGCGGCCGCCGTGCCGAGAAAGGTACGTCTGTTCATAAAGACTCTCCTGAATAAGATTCAATAAAACGCCGCGACAATGGCGTAACAGATGAAAAAGAAGAGGTGTGACGTTCCTTCGAAATAGTTCGTCTGTCCGTCATCGGTCGTTTTCCAGGCCAGGATGATCGTCAAGATCAGCGCTCCGACCTGAAGCGTGTTAAAGTCCAGCGTCAGTGGGTGCGCCGTTGAGTATGACAGCGCCAGGAGTACTGGCACCGTCAGCATGATCGACACCGTCGATGCCCCCATGGCGATGTTGATGACCCGCTGGATCTGATCGTTCTTGGCGGCAGTTATCGCGGTCATAATCTCCGGGGCGACCGAGATGATTGCAATGACCAGACCGGCAAGCCCGACCGGGAAGTTGTAGGTCTGCACCAACAGCATCCCCTCATTGGCGAACACCTCTGCGACAATACCGATCACGGCAATGAGTGAAAAGATAATCACGAAGTTGATCGGTGTCGAGAGCCGCTCGAATGCTTCAGGCTCTTCAACTTCCTCTTCGTCCTCTTCGAGCTTTCTTTTGTATCTGAAAATACGGCTGCGCGCCGTCGCTTTGAAAAAATGCGTGTGGGTCTTTGTCTGAAAGATAAAGATCACGATGTAAAAACCAAACAGGACAAAACCGATGATATTGCTCGCCAGTACAAGATCCTGCTGAGACTGGGCGGTAAAGTGCATAATACTGGGGACCAGCAGCGCAGACGAGGCCACCAGCAAAATCGTCGTATAGGTGCTTGAGGTATCTTCATTGTGTTCTTGCTCTTTAAAGGCAAGGCCACCGATGAACACCGCAAGCCCCAGCAATACGTTCATATCGACAATAACGGCGGAGATGATACCGCCTTTGACCGTATCGAGCGCCCGCACATCGTGCTGCGCGTTCATTAAGACCATATACAGCAGTATGATCTCCACCACCACGGCACTGAACGTCAATACGAAAGAGCCGTATGGCTCCTCCAGACGCTCCGCAAGCACTTCCGCAACCTCGGCTACCGTCACCGAGAGCAGGGCGATGGAGACAGCGGCGAGCGTCGTCGCGGCATACGGATTGTGGAAATGGTGCGACAGATAGGCGAAAACACCCAAAATAAGGCCATAAATCGTAATTTTGTTTTGTGAAAGGACTTCTTTGAAGGTTAAGGGTCGTAAAGACGAAGGGTCTGCGTTCAACGCAATAGCTCCTAGAAAAGTGTCGGTGCAACGTTACGCTTCGCGATACGATCGAGGAGGCTTTTATCCTGCCCGCCGACCAGTGCAAAGTGAAACGCTGTTTTTTTTAGTAGCTGCATTATATCTTCTTGCTGTGCATATGGCAAGACATTGATATCTTCGGGCAGATCCGTATAGGCCTCCTGGGGCACAAAATAGACAATCTTTGCCCACTTTGCCTCGGTACGTATAAACTCGATTTCACGCAGCAGCATGGAGAGATCCGGCTCGAAAATAAGTACCTTGCCACCTTGTCCGAACGTTTTCACCTGAAGATCATCCGAAACGAATACCGGCACAAAATGGGCGCTGCCCTGCATGCCGCATACTGAAAATTCAAGCCCTTTGCTTTTGGCAAAAGCGTACAACGGTACGAGATAAGGCAGAAAAAACGGCGACAGCTGCATCCGCTCATAAAAAACACCGTCAAGGACGAATGAGGTTTCAAAAAGGGTCTGCTCGACAATCTCCGCAGTCATCGGACTCTTGTGCGGCAAAGTATTCAGGTTAACGAACAGGTCCTTCCATCGGGCATCATCGGAGACAAAAACCCAACTCCCTTCCTTAAGCGACCAAAGCGCATCGAACGCGTCTGTCAGGGTCTGCTTCAGGACATAACAGCGTGGATCCGAAAGCATCTGGGCTGCAAGTGCCAGCGTAATCGCGTTGCAGCAAATGACATTGAGGGATTTTTCAAGCAGATGGAATCGCAGCAGCCGTAAAAGTGCTGTCTCGATAGCGTCGGTCTTCAGCCAGGCGATTTCGTTATCGGTCACCGCGACATCACCCTCGTATAAAATGGCATAGGCACCCGCGGCAACGGCCTCGGAAATTTGCGAGGGATCCACCGCGACGAACAGATCGCCCCGTCGGATCTTTTTGGGATGAAAAATAATGGATTCAAACTGCGTCACTGCCGGATCGGACATAAGTTCCGCCCCGGACAGAGAGAGAAGGTTCTGCAGCCTCATCCGACGGAACTGCCGGCCTTTCGTGGCGATTCGGGACGCATTAAACAAAGCCCCTCGTCATCTTTGGCTGCGAGCAGCATGCCCTCGGAGAGCATGCCCATCAGCTTGGCAGGCTTGAGATTGGCCACGACGCACACCTGGGTTCCCACCAATGAATCCGCACTATAGAACTCTTTAATCCCGGCAACGACCTGGCGCGGCGACGCCTCGCCGACATCGACCTGAAGCTTGAGCAGTTTTTTGCTTTTGGGGACCTCTTCGGCTTCGACAATGGTTCCGATTTTCAGTTCGGTCTTGAAGAACTGATCGATCGTAATCAGATTGTCTTGCTCTTTTTCAGACGGTTGGGATGCTTTTTGTTTCTCGGGTGCCGGTTTCGCCGCTTCTGGTTCATTGGGCTGGGCATCCGGTGCCTGCTCCATCAGCGGCGCTTCAATACGCGGAAAGAGCGGCGGGATTTTTTTGATGGTGAACGTCGGCAGCAGGGTGCCGTTTTTGACCAGGTCGGTATAGGCTTTCGTATCAATATTGAATCCGAGCGCATCGGCGATCGTTGCCGTCGTTTTGGGCATGAAAGGGTGCAGCAATACCGACGCTTTGGCCAAAATATTGGCCACCAGGGCCACGACCGCCAGCGCCTCATCTGTTTTTCCCTCTTTCATCTTCACCCAGGGTGCATGCGCTTCGATGGCCTTGTTGCCAATGGTAAAAAGTTTCCAAAGCTCTTCGAGGAAACGATGGGTCTGCACCTCGTCGAGGTAGCGTTCCACACCGTCCAGCACCGCTTCGACTTCTGCCATCTCCGATGCATGATAATTCAAAACATCCTTGCTGTCAATGACAAAGTCCGAATATTTTCCGCTCATCCCGATAATGCGGTTAAGCAGGTTGCCGAGGTCGTTGCTGAGATCGGAGTTGATGCGGTCGATGAACGCACGCTGCGAAAAATCGCCGTCTTGTCCGAACGGCACTTCGCGCATCATGAAGTAGCGCAGGTTCTCCAGCCCGTAGGCATCGGCCACCTCTTTGGGGCTGACGACATTGCCTTTTGATTTACTCATCTTTTCGCCGTCGCGCGTCCACCAGCCGTGCGCCCCGATATGTTTGGGCAGCGGGCGGCCCAGGCTCATCAGAAATGCCGGCCAGTAGATGGCGTGAAAACGCAGAATGTCTTTGCCTACCAGCTGCATCTGCGCCGGCCAGTAACGCATCTTCTCTTCATCGCGGCCATACCCAAGCGCCGTAATGTAGTTGAGCAGGGCGTCGAGCCAGACATACATAACATGCTTATTGTCACCCAGCGACTCAGGCAGAGGCACGCCCCAGCTAAAGCTCGTCCGTGTGACCGAGAGATCGTTCAAACCGCCTTTGACGAAGTTGATGACTTCGTTACGGCGCGATTTGGGCAAAATAAAATCGGGATGGGCGTCATAGTATTCCAGCAGTTTCTGCTCATACGCGGAGAGTTTGAAGAAGTAGCTTTCCTCTTTAACGATGCTGGTAGAGCGGCCGCAGTCCGGGCAGAACTCTCCGTCAATCAGCTGCGTCTCGGGGAAGAAGGTTTCGCAGCTGACACAGTAGTGGCCCTCATAGTTGCCTTTGTAAATGTCGCCCTTGGCGTACATCGTCTCAAACGCTTTTTGCACGCCGGCCATATGGTTTTTGTCCGTGGTGCGGATGAACTGATCGTAGCTGATGCCGAATTCGTCCCAGAGGTTCCTGAACAGTGCGCTGATCTCGTCGGCAAACTGCTGCGTCGGCTTGCCGAATTTTCTGGCCGACTCCTCGATTTTCTGACCATGCTCGTCCGTCCCCGTCAAAAAATAGACCTCCTCGCCACACAGACGCTTGTAGCGCGCCAGCATGTCGGCGATAAACGTCGTATAGGCATGACCGATATGGGCTTCGCCGTTGACATAGTAAATGGGGGTGGTAACATAATAGCTCAAAAAAAATCCTTGGTTAAAATTCAAATCCGCCGGTCTCGCCCTTGGACATACTGTCATAGACGGCAGAGACGTAACGCTTTCTCAGGTCACAAGAAAGGTACTGCTCGCACAGGCTGCAGCTTTTGAGCGCCTTCTCCTGCTGGCAGGCCTTAAGCGCTTCGATCATCGCGTCCAACCGCAGCTCGTATTCGTCTTTTTTTACGGGTTCAGCCGATGCCATACGCCTCTTTCACCTTACCGATTTCGTATTTGGAGCCAAAAAAGCACGCTGTCGTTTCGTGCGGATCGGAGCAGGGCAACTCCATCAGCCTCATCCCTTTGTCATCAATGGCCTCGCCGCCGGCCATTTCATAGACAAAGGCGAACGGAAAGACTTCAAACAGCTTGCGGAGCTTGCCATCGGGCTTGTCTGTCGTACCGGGATAACTGAACAGTCCGCCGCCTTTAAGCATGATCTGGTGCAGGTCGGGCACCATGCCGCCGGAGTAGCGCAGACGGTACCCCTCACCAAAGAGTCCGTCTATCATACTCTTGTGGTGCGGTGCCCAGTGCTGCTGTGTGCCGCCGGGTGCATTCAATTTCCCTTTTTCACCGATTTTGATCTGCTCAAGCTCTTTGAAACGGCCGTGGCGCCAGGTGTAGTGGCGCACGTTATTCTTGTAAGCCGTCACCATTTCCGTACGCGGACCATACACAACATACACCGCCGCGATCATCTTCTGCGCACTCCATTCTCCGTCGTAAATTCCAAAAATGGACCCGACGCTGAGATCGACGTCAATCAGGCTGGAGCCGTCCAGCGGATCATAGGCGATGCAGAGCTCTCCGTCAGGGTTAAGAATCTCTTCTTCCTCTTTCTCCTCACTGGCGATCGCCTTGACAAGCGGGACCTTTGAAAACTCCTCGGCAATGATCAGGTCGCTTTGGATGTCCAGTTTCAGCTGAACGTCACCCGACTGGTTCGATTGGGCCGAATAGTCGGTGTCTTCATTGGTGATGGCTTCATGAATCCGGTGTGCGGCATTCTCGATAGCATTAAAAACAGGTTCTAGTGTACGCATTAAATCTCCTTGGCATGGTTGAGTATCCAGTCGACGACGTCGTCCGGGTCATTGAGGTCGAGCACGGCTACCTCTGTGGGCAGGGCATAGCTGTCAAGCGAAACGGTATCATCGACCGCGAGCGCGTTCATATAGGGAAAGTATGCCTCGTCGATCTTGTCGCGAAAGATGCTAATGCGCGGCAGCGGCAGTGTTTTAAGGCCCTCGACGAGCAAAATATCAAAATCGCCGAGCAATCCGATCAGTTCATCCAGGTCATGATGGCGGTGTGAAAAAAGGGTGGTGCGGTTCGGCGATGTGACAATGACTTCGGCCCCGGCATCGGTGAACTTGTAGCTGTCTTTGCCGGGAATATCGAAGCGCGCCTTGTCTTTGGGATCGTTTTTGATAATGGCAACCTCTTTCCCGTGCTCATGCATCAACCGGGCGGCCACCTTGACGATCAGGGTGGTTTTTCCGCTGTTTGAAGGGCCGGTAAATGCTACTGCAAATCTTTTTTTCACGCTGAACCTGGTGTGTGAATTTAAGGCATTTCAAAATTACACTTTGAATTAGGATATTTTAGTGTATGAAGGTTGAAAATAGGTTGAGGGCACGCTGCGTTTTGCAGCGCACCGAAAGCGGAACTATTCGGCGATCAAATCTACGCCGGGACAGGTGCCATTGTTTTCGATGGCGTGCAGGTTCTCTTGAAGCTGCTGCTGCTGTTCGGGAGTAAGGATAGTGTACATTGTTTCAACAGCGTCGGCTCTGACCGGCACGGTGAGGGCTTTATTCGCCATGACGGCTTCCGTGTAGGCCTGTTTGTCAAATGCACCGTTCTGCACGGCTGCAAGCAGCGGCATCGTCAATTCATCTTTAAGGGCGGCAAGTTCACGCTTCACCTCATCTTTGAGCGAGCGCATCGCATTGCGCTGCGCTTCATCAAGCACGATGCCATGAAAAGGGGAACAGGCACTTCTGAAAGCCTGAAAACGATTTTTGACAACGGACGCGCCGTCGGCACGATTGTGTTGGAACGGATTCGCACTGAGGACAGCGACGGACATGGCCACGGTCACCGCGGCAATTACTGACTTTTTCATTATTCACCTCTCGTTCGGATTTCGCGGATGAAATCCTGATTTGATCCTTTCGGTCAGCCGTATTGTCTCAGTGAACTGTTTAGCAAGCGTGTAGCGAAGTCGGTTTCTGACTACACACTTGCTAAACGCATACATCCTAGCATGCTGTATCTGGTTTGAAGGAGCTAAAAATGAAACCGTCTACATTTACAACGTTCGTTAGCGTCGCCGACTCGCCTGATCTTGGCCTCAAGCGTCATCTGCTCTCACGCACCCATTTCGGGTTCGACCTTCAGACGCTGGAGGCCCGTTCAAACATGGGTTACGATGCCTGCGTCGAACAGATACTCGAAGGCACGCGCGATGACACGCTTCTGCCGCTGCCGGACATCCTGAATGAAAACCTGCTGCGACGTGACAAAAGCCCAATGGATGACGAAGAGCGTCAGCGACGCCGGGCAACGCTGCGTCAGGCACGAGCATCGCTGAAGGTCTGGTGGGTCAGACAGATGTTGACGGCACCGTCACAGCTGCGTGAAAAAATGACGCTGTTTTGGCACAACCACTTCGTGAGTGCAGTACAAAAAGTAAGATCTCCGCTGCTGATGGCGCGGCAGAACATGCTGTTTCGCAACGAGGCGGTCGGCAACTTCCGCCGACTGCTCGAATCTATCGTGCGCGATCCTGCCATGCTTGTCTACCTCGACAATATTTCCAATACCAAAAACAGCCCCAATGAAAACCTTGGACGGGAGCTGCTGGAACTCTTCACACTGGGGGAGGGCAACTATACGGAAGATGACGTCAAGGCCGCCGCCCGCGCCCTGACGGGCTACAGCGTCAACCGCACCGACGGCACCTTTCGCTTCGATGTCCGTCAGCACGATTTTGGAGAAAAGAGCTTTTTAGGCCAAAAAGGAAACTTTGATGCCGAAGCAATAGTTCGTATCATTCTCGAACAGGACGCGACTGCGGTATTCATCGTCAGAAAGTTGTGGCGGGAGTTCATCTCCGATACGCCGGACGAAGAAGAAGTACAGCGACTGGCCGCGCTTTTTCGCAGCGGCGATTACGAGATAAGACCGCTGCTCAAGAAGATACTGCTGAGCGATGCATTCAAAGCTGCACCGAACCGACTAATCAAATCACCGGTGGAACTGCTCGTGGGCCTGGCACGCATGTTCGATGCAGACACCGTTTTGGCAGAGAAAATAGCGCAGGGCTGCAGGATACTCGGGCAGACGTTGTTCGACCCGCCGAACGTCAAAGGATGGCCGGGGTATACCGCATGGATAGACACGCAAAGCCTGCTCAGGCGCAGACAGGCACTGGCGAAAGCAGCCGGTATGCTCTCCCATACAGAGATGGAACCCGAACCGGAACTGCTCGAAACACTTGAACTTTGGCTACTGGGAACCGACCCCCTCTCAGAGATTCCGACGACATCTGTCGGTGCTGCCATTAAAGCGATGACGGAAGACCCTGTCTTCGAATTGAAATAATTGAAACAAAGGAGATACAATGCAACGCAGAGATTTTATTCGACTGAGCCTAGCAGGGGCGGCTGTACTGATGATGCCCACACGCATCCTTGCCTCGCAGGAGCACACCGCTTCGATACCGCCCATACTGATCCTGATCGAACTCGAAGGCGGAAACGACGGCCTGAACACGGTCGTTCCCTACAGCGACGAACGTTACACCGCACTGCGGCCCTCACTGGCCATTGATGCCTCGCAAGTGCTTGAGATCGATAATGCGATCGGCCTGCACCCGGCGCTGAGCGGCCTGCATGAGCGCTGGCAGGAAGGCACACTCGCCATCGTCGAGGGGGTCGGTTACCCGCAGCCGAACCGTTCGCATTTTCGCTCAAAAGATATCTGGAACACCGCTTCAAACAGTGACGAGTATCTCAGCGACGGCTGGGCGGGGAATGCCCTCGGCACTCGGCAGAACCCCGGCCCTTTCGCCGACAGCGTCACGATGGCAAACGATGACACCGCGCCGTTCGCACATCCGCAGATGCGCAACATCGTCTTGCGCAGCGCCGAGAGCTATCTCAACGCCGCCGGGATGATCGCCCCGGTACCCAATGCCGAAGACAACGACGCCCTTGCGCATATCACCGCCGTTCAAAACGTGATCGTCGACTCCTACGACTATCTGGAAACGGCGATGCGCTCGAACAGCGCGGTGCCGCACGCGTTCGGTCCGGGAGTCCTGGACCAGAAGTGCAGCAGCCTGGTCGAACTGCTGGCCAATGGCGTTTACGTTCCGGCGTTCAAGCTCTCTCACGGCAGTTACGATACGCACAGCAATCAGGCAAGTACACACGAGAGCCTGCTGTCCGAACTCGATGGGGCGCTTGCAATACTGGTGCAGAACCTCAAAGCGCTCGGACTGTGGCAGCAGACCGTCATCATGACCTATTCGGAATTCGGAAGGCGGGCTGCCGAAAACGGATCGGCCGGGACCGACCACGGCACGGCGGCGGTTCAGTTTGTGCTCGGCGGCAGCGTCAACGGCGGTCTGTACGGTCAACGACCGTCGCTCTCACATCTGGACGAAAACGGCGACCTTGTCCATACGACAGATTTTAGGTCAATGTACCGTACCGTCATCGAAAAATGGTGGCAAATCCCGACAGAATACCTGTCGGGATTTGAAACGTTGGGCTTTTTGTAATACAATAAATGTCTATGGATATTTTACTGCTGGAGGATGATCCGAATCTCGGCGAAACGCTGAGCGAAGATCTCACAGAGGCCGGTTACAGTGTCGAATGGATTGCCGATGCCGAAACAGCAGCGGCGTGTACGTACGAGCACGCATATCGTTGCTACCTCTTCGACGTCAACGTACCGGGAATGAGCGGGTTCGAATTGCTGAAGGGTCTGCGCGATGCCGGTGATGAGACGCCGGCGATCTTCATTACCGCACGCGGCGGCATGGCTGACCTTCGGGAGGGATTTGACGCCGGTGCAACCGACTACCTGAGCAAACCTTTTCGCATGGAAGAGCTGCTCATACGCCTGGATGCACGCCTGCAAACACCTTCGCATCTTGGTATCGGAAAGAACGGCTGGCTCGATCCGAAGACGTTGACGCTCTGCATAGAAGGCCGGGAAACTGTGCTCCCGAAAAAAGAGTGTGAGATTCTGCACTATTTTCTCACCCACCGCGAGCGAATCGTCGGCAAGGATGAGATCGAAGAGATCCTCTACGAAGGTGAAACGATCGCCGACGCCACTTTCCGAGTCTATATCCGTCAGATCAACGCTCATCTGAATCCTGCGGCACGACTGGTCAACATCCGGGGGGTAGGGTACCGCTATGAATCCACATGAGCATCGCT
>JANTHE010000036.1 GCA_024762585.1 Sulfuricurvum sp.
CGGCGTTCCATCGCAAAAGAACGTCGATCTCGAGGCGGCCAAAAAACTGAATATGCCCATTGTCATCTACAGCGTCGGGGTTAAACAGGATGAAAACGGAATGAGTCGTCCGGTCGTCTATTTCGTCAATGCTTCCGCCAAACCGGTCAATATTGCCACCTATTTTGTCAAAGGGTACACCAAAGATGGAAAAACCGTTACCTTATGGGCCGACGACTATGAAAAAGTGCCTCCCGGAAAGTCCAGTAAGAACGGTATGCTCGGCGGCGGATGGAAAAATGCCGATGTCACCTGTGTCGAAGTTGTCCAGGCCGAAATGCGTATCAACGGAGAATCGCAGAGATTTGGTCATGAAAATGTCCTGCAACTTTTTCAAGATCCCTCGATCAACCAGTGTAAATAATCACCGCAGCGGCGGTGAGCCTACCTTTCGTAATCCACTACCTTTGTATACTCTACGGCCGGCTTGATCACCTCAAGCACTTCAAGGTGTGCCGGATGAGTCGCGTAGGTTTTCAGCCCCTCCTTGGTTTCAAACGTCGACGTCAGCACCAAATCCATCGCCCGTTCGCCGCCGTTGAAATCCACGCCGACTTCCATCCCTTCCAATGGCGCTATCTTCTCTGGCAGTGCTTCGAGCATTGCCTTGACTGTGGCGATATTCTCCTCCCGTTTCTCCTCTTTGAATTTGAACATCACGATATGTACAATCATGTCAATCCTTTTTTCCGCCATTTTATCCTATCTAGGCTATGATTGAACATGGCACAGTTCTTTCCGCTTTTTTACCTGATCTGGCAGCTCATTTTGCTGCTTGTGCTGCTGGATATGACCCACCGAAGGCGCTCGGGCGCAAGTATGATTGCCTGGTTTCTTGTCATCTTCTCTCTCCCCTATCTCGGCGTACTGCTGTATGTGCTGATCGGTCGAAGAAAAATTGCCGAAACACCTGCCAAAGCCGTCCTAAAGCCGACTGCAACAGATGTTTCCCCTACGGTGAATCCTGTTGAAAGTCTGCTGTGCCGTAACGCAATCGCTCCGGCAACGGAGGGTAATCGTTTTTTACTCATGGGAAACGGAGAAGAGGCCTTTGAAAACGTGCGCGGGGCGATAGCGAATGCACAACATTCCATCTACCTTGCCACCTATATCTTCCAAATGGACCGCATAGGCAAGTCATTGGCCGAACTGCTTGCTGCCAAAGCCCGTTCCGGCATCGATGTCAGGCTGCTGATAGATGCCTTTGGCTCTTTGCCACTATATTTATGGAGCAAACCGCTGACATCGCTTAAAGATGCGGGGGTTAAGATAGAATTTTTCATGCCGCTGCGCCCCTTTTTGCGCAATACCCATATTAATCTGAGGCTGCACCGTAAAATCTATCTTATCGACGATAGCACACTGTTCAGCGGCGGGATGAACCTCAGCCGCGATTACTTCGGTACACGCGACACTCCCAGCCGGTGGAGCGATCTGCTCTTTCGCATCGACGGTCCGGCCGTCAGACACTACCGAGATGTTTTTGTCTCAGACTGGAACTTCTCATCACAACAACAGATGCCTAAAGCGCAAGCCGGCATCTTGCCGGCAAAAGGTGCAGAACGCATCCAGGTCGTACCCTCAGGCCCCGACATCCCGACCGATGCGCTCTATGACGCGCTGCTCGATGCCATCCACAATGCGCACGTGCGCATCTGGATCGTCACCCCCTACTTCATCCCGGATGAAGCGATCATGAACGCCCTGCGCATCGCACATGTCAAGGGGGTCGATGTTCGGCTGATTACCCCGCAAAAGAGTGATCGCTTCCTCTTCGATGCGGCACGTAGCAGCTATATGCGCGAGATCGAAGAGTGGGGCGGAAATATTTCGCTATATCCGCAGAAAATGCTGCATGCGAAGGCGATTCTGATCGACAGCAACTGTGCCATCGTCGGTACGCTTAATTTTGATCTTCGCAGCCTCTTTTTGAACTATGAAATCGTCAGTATCGGCTATTCTGCTACAATGGTGGAAACGGTCGAGCGCTGGATGGAAGCGTTGCTCGGACAAACGACAGACGGAATGGCAGCAGCCGGCCGTTTGCGAACAGTGGCCGAAAACCTCGGGCGAATCATCGCGCCGCAACTGTAAAAGACAACATGATGATACATGAAAATATGCATCTGCAAAACGCTTCATATGTCAAAGAGGCGTTCTCTCTGCTGTGCTGGAATATCCATAAAGAGATGGGCCAGCATGCATTTGATGCACGTTTTGGCAGCCTGATTGCGCAATGGCGGCCAGATTTTATCTTGCTGCAAGAAGCTGTGCTGGACCGCCGCACGGCAGGCTACTTCGAAGAATTCAACTTTGCTGCCGCCATCAACATCGGATTGAGGCACAGGCAGTTCGGCGTGCTTACGGCCGCCCGTTCTCCTTTTTTACGCACCATCGGCCTGAAAACGAACCGCAAAGAGATGCGTTTTACCACCCGCAAGAGCCTGCTGATCACATCTCACCCGTTCCAAGACGGCACAGAGCTTACCACCGTCAATATCCATGCCATCAACTTCGTCTCTGCCAATATTTTCATCGAAGAGATCGAACGGCTTGTCGAAACACTGTCGGGCATCGACGGTGCTATGATCGTCACGGGCGATTTCAACACCTGGAGTTCCAAACGGCTTGAGTACCTCAAGAACTTCGCCAAAATGATCGGCCTGGAGGCGGCAGAATTCGAAAACCATCACCACATCAAACGACGCTTTTCCAAACCGCTCGACCATCTTTTTTATCGCGGACTGAAACTGCAAAAAGCTGAAGCGATCGATACAGGTAAAGTTTCTGACCACAATCCTATTGTAGCGACGTTTACGACTTTAAAATAACGCATTACATGATATTTTTCTCATGTTGACATTTAGGTTTACACTGTAATAATGCAAAACATATGTCACCCATAAAACTTCTGAAGCAAAAATTAAATTGCAGAATATTTTTTTCCATGAAAAGGTTTTGGTCGTCGTCACCGATATCAGCCATCGACAAGGCGCTTGTGAGTAACCATTCACCCCAGCACCGGCTTCCAGTAAAACATCGCTATCAGCACAATCATCATAATTCCAACGAGATTGAAAAACACTCCATACAGCGCCATAGTGCGAATGGAAACGACGCCGCTGGACATGGCAATGGCGTTTGGCGGAGTAGCAATGGGGAGCATGAAAGCGTAGCTGGCGCAAATGGTAGCGACCATCATGAACAGCGTCGCGTCCAGTCCCGTCTGCTGCGTTACGGCGTAGATGACCGGGAGCATAATCGAGATCAGTGCCGTGTTGGAAGTGATCTCGGTCGTAAAGGTGATCAGGACTGCGACCAGGGCCAGCAGGTACAGCGGAGTCAGGTGGCTGTAGCTGACTAAAAAATTGGCAATCTCATTTGCCAGACCCGTGTGCGAGAAGGCTTTGGCAATGGCGAACCCCGCTCCGAAGAGAAACATGATGCGGTAGGGAACCTTCGCTTTATCCTCCTGCCACACGAGCAGGTGAAACGGTGGAGCGAACAGCAGCAACCCAGCCGAAAGCAGAATCAGCGGTTCGCTGAACCCCAGCCCTTCCCACCAGGGGCGTATAGGTGCGTTGACCAATAGCAATCCGATGAGTCCGACAAGCACCCCCAGCACTTTTTTCTGATCACCGTTAAGCGGTTTTCCTTCAGCAGGCCTTTGGAATTCGACATCTTTCAACCCGATACTGAGCACCAGCGAGATCACTGCGAGCATCACCAGTGCCAGCGGTGCGACCATCCACATCCACTGAACAAAGGGGATCATCGCCATCCCCTGCTCTTCCATAACGCCCAGCAAGATCAGGTTCGGCGGCGTGCCGATGGGGGTCATGATGCCGCCCACGCTGGCACCGTAGGCGATTGCCAGTACAAAGCGCATCTTCAACCGGGGGTCTTCGGAAAGAAACAGCGCTATGGTAATCAGCAGCAGTGCCGTCGTGGTGTTGGAAAGGATCGAGCTCATCACCCCCGACGTCACGGCAAGCGAAACGATCACTCCGCGAGCGGAGGCGGGAAAGATGCGCAGCATCTTATGCGCAATCCACAGATGAAGTCCGCTCTTTTCCACCGCGATCGCCAGCAAAAAGCCGCCCAGAAAAAGATAGATGATAGGATGGGCGTAGTTGACCGTCGTCGCCTTGGTCGGCAGGATATGCAGCGCCGGGAAAAGGATAATGGGCAGCAATGAGACCACGCCCAGCGGAAGCCCTTCGTTGGTCCAAAGCACGACGAGCAGTGCCACCACGCCTACCAACGCCGCCTGTGTCTGCGACAAGACAAGTACACTGAGCGCATACAGCAGCAGGCCTATCCCCATGGCCAGCAAAATTTTTGTCACATCTTTGTTCATGCCCTACCTCGTCAACAGATCATGGAGGCTCTCTCGAGGCGCTTTGCCTTCGAGAATCTCGTACACCTCTGCGGCAATCGGCAAATAGAGACCTTCGCGCCCAGCAATGCCGTACAGCGCATAGGCCGTCCCGATCCCCTCTGCCACCTCACCGAGTTCCTGCACGATCTGCTCTTTGTTTTTCCCCTCGGCCAGACCGAGCCCGACACGGTAGTTGCGCGACAGCACCGAACTGGCGGTCAAAAAGAGGTCTCCGGCGCCACTGAGCCCAAGAAACGTCTCGTCTTTGGCGCCGTAAGCCAGTCCGAACCGCCGCATCTCAATCAGCCCGCGCGAAATCAGTGCCGCCGCCGCGTTATTGCCCAGTTTCAGCCCGGCACAGATCCCCGCCGCGATGGCGATGACGTTTTTATAGCTGCCGCACACTTCCGCCCCGGCAATGTCATCATCAATATAGGTGCGGATGAACCCCGGAAATGCTTCGGCCAGCGTCATGGCCGTCTGTTCGTTGCTGCTGCTGATCACAAGCGCCGTCGGCAGCGACAAGATCACTTCTGCGGCAAACGAAGGACCCGAGAGAAAGGCGATATGCTCATTGGGGACATAGTCGGCGAAAATCTCGTTGAGAAACATGCCGCTTTGCGCCTCTATTCCCTTGGCCGCCACCAGCACCTTCTGCCCCTCGTAGCGAAAATTCGCCTGCAGCCATCCGCCGACCTGCTGTGCGGGAATGGCCATTACAAGGATGTCCATCGACAGCGCGGTTTTCAGATCGACAAAATTTGGCAAATCGCGCGGTGTGCGCGAGGTAATGACGACTTCATTATGGGGGTTTTGCCCCAATGCGAACGCCAGCGCGCTGCCCCACTTACCGGCTCCAATCACTGCGATACGCTTCATATCTCTCCCCCTATTGCCTCGGCGAATGCATAAATCTCTTTTTCATAGCCGATAACGACCAGAACATCATCCGGATCGAGAATATGGTTAATCCCTTTGGCAGAAAAAATAAACGATTCGCTCATTTCCAAATCGACCACCGCCAAAGGAATGACATTATGTTGACGGAACAACTCTTCAATATCGCCTAATTGATCCCCTATGATAAACGAATTTTGACTCAGAGTAATCTGTATCACCCTCAGCTCGGTCTGCTCATCCATCAGATCCTGCATCAGATGCATAATCACAGGTTTTTCGAGCAGCTCAATAATAAGGTTCGACGTTGTCTGCAACTCGGCAACAACCTTATTGGCACCGGCGAGCGTCAGCTTTCTGGCATTTTCCTGCGTCGTCGCCAGGGCGATAATACGCACTTGCGGAAAACGGTCACGCAATGAGATCGTCAGAAAGATATTCTCCGCCTCGTCGTCAAGTGCACAAATGATCCTGGTCTGAAGCAGATCGTATGATTCAAGCTCTTCCCAACTGTCTTCAAGGTTGACTTGATGTGCTTCGAAACCATCATATTGGGCCGCCTCGACACAGGATGGTTTCAGTGCATAGACCACCAGTCTTTGCTCCAGATATCGCAGTGAACTTGCAATCTCTTTTGCAAACTCTCCGTAGCCGAAAATAATCATCGAATCCGACGCCATCATCTCTCCTACCTGTGCAGCGTAATATGGTACTCTTTCAGTACTGTTTTTTCCGCAATCACCACAATCTTGTCATTTTCATTCACTTCAAAGTCCGGCGATGGGTTGAAAATGAACCTATTCTCGCGAACCGACTGAATTCCGACGAGCACGATATGGCGTCCGCGAATTTCAAGATCTTTTACCTGACGGATCTTTCGTACCATCTGATCGTCAACAAGTACTTCGTCCATGATAATGTCTGTATGCCCGGCCCGCAGTGCATGCAATGCTTCGAATGCTATGGGATTTCCGCTGTACTCTCTTGAAAGCTGACCGATAATCTCCTGCGCGTAGACAATATCATCGGCACCGGCAAACTTTAATTTCCGCCGATGCTGCTTATCATGAAGCAGCGATAGAATTCTGACCGGTTTTTGCATCGACCGAATGGTCAGTGCCGTATAGACATTCTCTATATCGGAATCATGCAGAAGCAAAACAGCACTGACCTGTTTTTCAATATCGATACCGAGCAGTTTATACGTCTCCAGCGCTCCGGGATCAGAGTTGATGACCAGCTGCTTGTGCTGCCGTGCTTCTTCAACCCGCTCGACGTTTTTTTCAAGAATAACGACATGACGTCCCATTCGCTTCAGTTTGGAAGCTACGACGAGTGTGGCGGGACTGAACCCGCAAATCAGGTAGAAGTGTTTCATGCTCCGAGCTTCCTGCACCAGCTTGTTTCGGCGGATCGGTTCAAGATTTTCTGTAAAAGCCGAAACGACGATCGATGTAGCAAACGCCAAGACCGCCACCCCGGATACAATCACAGCCATCGCAACCAGACGTCCTTCGAAGGTGACCGGGGTGACGTCGCCGTACCCCACAGTGGAGATCGTCACAATCGCCCAGTACAGAGCATCAAAAAGGGTGTCTACCGGTGATTCGGGATTCAATGCTTCCATTACATAGATCAGGACTGATGCTACAAACAATATCAAGCCTGCAAAGGTAAACAGCGTCAGCAGTTCAAATTTTTTCGTTCCAAGTATCTTGGCGAACTGCTGCATGTTCTGCGTGTAGCGAAAAAGCTTGAAAACACGAAAAACGATAAACAGACGGAACAGACGCATTTCATGGAAAAATGGCATAATCGCCAGCAAGTCGATAATAGCAGAGAGGGAACTGGCATATTTCCATTTGGCATAGAGTGCTTTTGCGACTGCCCGTCTCAATCGAAAAGGACGATGCAGCAGTCTGTCCTTTTCATACTGGGAAGTAATGATCTGTGCCGTATTACTGCAGACCCACAGACGCATGGTGTACTCTACAAGAAAAATGATAGAAATTATATAATCATTGAAAAGTGCGAAAAAATCACGCTGCTGGAACTTGACATCGCGTATTAGGATAAACACACTCGAAAGAATCAGTGCCATCATAAAGAGATCAAAATAACGTTTTAACCAAAAATTATCGTTATTTAAAAGATCGTCAACAAAATTTCGTGTACGGCGATAACGCCCCGATGCTTCCAGGGCATATGCCGAGTCAACGATCACCCTGGATATAAAATTCACACAATTATCCCAATTTCTGTTTGAGAATCTCGTTTACCGTTTGCGGATTGGCACTGCCCTTGCTGGCTTTCATGGTCTGTCCGACAAAGAAACCGAACAGTTTCTCCTTCCCGCCGCGATACTCTTCAACCTTCTCCTGGTTTGCCGCCAGAATCTCGTCGACGATCTTTTCGATTGCACCGGTATCGCTCACCTGCTTGAGTCCAAGCGTATCGATGGCACTGTCGACATCCGTATCGTTTTCCATCAGATAATCAAGTACTTCTTTGGCTGCCTTGCCGCTGATGGTCTTGTCCTCGATCCGCTTGACGATCCGTCCGAGTTTATCGGCATCGACCGGAGACGTGGAGACAGTCACGCCGCCTTTAAGACGTCCAAGCAGTTCTACCGTCAGCCATGTTACCGCGTTCTTGGCACTGATGCCGGCGCGCAGCATCTGTTCAAAATAATTCGCCGTCTCCAGATCCGCCGTGATCACGCCGGCATCATAGTCGCGCAGACCATGTTCTGCCACCAGGCGTTCGCGTTTCTCATCTGGCAGTTCCGGAATCTTGACCGCGGCTTCGTACATGGCGTCGTCCACCACGACCTTGAGCAGATCAGGTTCGGGAAAATAGCGGTAATCGGCCGCTTCTTCTTTGCCGCGCATGGAACGGGTCTCCTGTTTAGTCTGGTCGAACAGGCGCGTCTCCTGATATATCTCTTCGTCGTACACGCCGTCTTCCCATGCTTCGATCTGACGTTCTACCTCCATCTCGATCGCTTTTTGAATAAAACGGAAGCTGTTGATGTTTTTGATTTCGACCCGGGTATAGAGTTTTTCATCTCCCTTGGGACGGATGGAGACGTTGACATCGACACGAAAAGAGCCCTCTTGCATATTCGCATCGCTGATGTCAAGGTAACGCACGATGGAGTGCAGTTTTTTCAAATAAAGAATAGCCTCATCCGCTGAACGCATATCGGGTTCGGAAACGATCTCGAGCAGCGGAGTCCCCGCGCGGTTGAGATCGACCTTGGAGACAGCGCCGTCATGGATATTCTTGCCGGCATCGGCCTCAATGTGCGCCCGGTTGACGCGGATAGATTTGTGCGAGCCGTCCTCGAAATCGATTTCGAGTCTTCCGTGCTCGACGATCGGCGTATAGAGCTGGGTAATCTGGTAGGCACTTGGGCTGTCCGGATAGAAATAGCTTTTTCTGTCAAAATAGCTCGTGCGGTTGATCGTCGCATCGATCGCCGTACCGAACATAATCGCTTTATGCAGTACCGCTTTATTGAACACGGGCAACGCCCCCGGCAGAGCCAGACAGGTTGGGCACGTATTGACATTGGGACGGTCGTTAAAACTGGTGGGACAAGCGCAAAAAAGCTTGGTTTTCGTATTGAGCTGGACGTGGACTTCAAGCCCGATGATCACTTCGAACAAAATGGTTCCTCTAAAAAATATCTGATAGATGCAAACCCGGCGGCGCCGGCAGCTTTGACCGCGTCGATCTGTTCGGCAGTCACGATGCCGCCCAGCGCGATTACAGGTATGTCTATTTTACCCGCAGTTTCATTTAAATCGTCTAAACCTTTTGGCGTTCCTTTGCCCGGCGAGTCAAAGATTGGGCTATAGGTCACGGCATCGGCGCCTTTTGAAGCTGCCAAGGCAACTTCCGCACGTGTATGCGTCGAAATCACTGTCTTGAGTCCGGTGCGCTTTGCGCCTTCGATAGCATCAAACTGCTGCGAAGTCAAGTGCACCCCGTCCGCACCCAACCCGTGAGCAAGTGCAGCCTCTCGATGCAGTATGGCCTTCACGCCGTGATCGCGGCACCATGCTATGAAGGAGACTGCAAATCGGGCATACTCGGTATTATTTTTATCGCGGTACAGTGCGTAGTCCACCACTTTGCCCTGCAGCAGATCATCCAGACGACCGGCAAACGCTTCGGGCGTTATACATCCGTAAGAACCATCTGTAATCAGATAGGAGATAAAAGCCATTTCCCTTAAGCGTCTTTTTCCAGCCGGCTGATAATGCGGTGCAGCAGCCGCGTCTGCTCTTTGAGCAAATCGGCACGCTCTTTATAAATGTTGAGTCCCTCAAGCAGCAAGATACACACCAGCATCCAGAACAAAAAAAGCAGTGTAGAAAGAAAAGCGATGGGAAGACCCAGAAGTGCGGTAATTTTAAAGACAAGCCAACTGCCGATAAACAGCAAGGCCCAGGCAAATCCGAGCAGAAAGCTCAGAAGCGTATCGAACGTACCGCGCTTCATAACTCGGATACGTTGGAATTAAAGAGATTCTTCGTGAAGCGTAACGGCTCCGCCAAGGTAAACATACGTCAGCATCATGAAAATAAATGCCTGCAACAGTGCCATGAATGCGAGCAGTGCGAACGGAATCATCGGCAGCAGCCACGGGGCGAGCATCAGCATGACCATCAAGAACATGTCGTCTCCCTTTACGTTACCGAAAAGACGGAAGCTGAGCGAAATGATACGGGAAATATGTGACACGATTTCAATCGGGAACATCAGCCAGGCCAGCCACCATACCGGACCCATAAAGTGTTTGAAGTAATCTATCACTCCATTGCGGCGGATCCCTTCAAAGTTGTAATAGATGAATACGATCAGTGCCAACGCCAGGGTAAAGTCCAGGAAGGCCGAAGGTGCTTCGAAACCCGGGATGACACCGATCAGGTTGGCAATACCGATAAATAGCCCCAGCGTTGCAACCAGCGGCATATAACGCATGGCTTTTTCACGCCCCATGACATCTGCTCCCATTGCAACGACTCCCTGCAGATATGCCTCCATAAGGTTTTGAGTACCCGACGGAACGACTTTGAGGTTTTTGATCGCCATTTTTGCCAGCATGATAACAATGCCGGCTGTCAGAAACATATGCGCCAAAAAGAGATACGTGTGATTTTCACTGATCACACCGAAGAAAGTAAAGAGTTCACCCACAAGATTTCCTTCTATCGAAATAGTTATGCAATTATAGCCCCCAAACCATTAAAAGCCCCTAAGCCTAAACACTATGCAGAGAATGAAGTACGTCCAATTAGTGTTGAAATGTCTGTAATTGAATCATTTGGTAACATCTTGCTGCCCAAGAAGTGTACAGACAGCCACTCGGATTATAATTCAAGTTGCCGATGCGCTTTTCGAGCTGCAATAATGTCACGCGTGATCTGCAGTTTCAAATCCTGCAGCGATTTAAATTGCTGATTGTCGCGAATGCGGCTGAGGAAACCGACGTCGATCCTGTGGCATTTTTGCAACGTATCGTCAAGAATATGGGTCTCGACGGCAAATGAACCGTCTGTCGTCACCCGATGTCCGACAAAAGAGACCGCCGGACGATAATGTTCTTCGTCGTCGATACGCGCCAGTGTGGCGTAAACACCCTCTTTTGGCAGTAAAAAACCGTGCGTGAGCATGTTGATGGTCGGGACCAGTTCCGTTTGACCAATCCCCTGCCCCCGTACCGCTTCGCCTCTGACCGTGTAGTTGTGGCCGAGAAAGCGGTTGGCGCCTTCGACATCGCCGATGATCAGTTTGGCCCGGATCTTGTGCGAATGCACCGAATCGCCGCCGATGGTGACCTCATCGATGACTTTCACCTCCCCGCTGAATCCTTTCGCCAACTCTTCATGCGAGAACCTGCGGTCTTTTCCGAAGCGGAAATCGTACCCGACGACAATGCGCGCCAGCTTTGGAAAGCGCTTGCACAGATACGCCAAAAAGCCCGTGTCGTCAAGTGTTCTGATCTCATCGAGCGGAACATAGACGACAGGATGATGCGTGAAATGCTCCCGCTCCCGCCCCGGCGTCAGATTGGCATACCCCGTCTCGATCACCACAATGGCCCCTTGCTCACCCAGTTCGGCGAAGAGGTGCTGATGCCCTTCATGCATCCCGTCGAACCCGCCGATGGCAATAGCCTCAACATTTTTCATAACAGTAGCAGATTTCAAGGTTCCCCTCCTTTCCCGAAATCACGGCATCGGCGCTAATCCGCAACTGCCATCCGAGTGCATCACACGCCGATTCAAATGCGCTGCGCGCACGTTCGATTGCACCGGTATCGGTTACGACCCCCCTGCGATCGCGCTGCGCATCGCGCCCGACCTCGAACTGCGGCTTAAAGAGCAGAATAATCCAGTGTTCCGCCAGACGGTCGACGTCTGCAAGTATATGGTGCAGCGCAATGAACGAGACGTCACTGGTCACAAGTTCATACCTCTGTTCCGGAAAGAAATTTCGTATATCCGTCTGCTCGATACTTGTAATTCTCGGATCACTCTTCAGCGTCGGATGCAGCTGCTGCCTGCCTACATCCACAGCATCTACATGCGTGATACCTTCTTCAAGCATGACCTGCGTAAACCCTCCCGTAGAAGCGCCGATATCGAGTGCGGAGATCCCCTTGCATTCAAATGGCACCAGCGGCAGAAACCCTTTTAATTTCAAAGCAGCCCTACTGACATAAGGCATATTTTCTGTCACATCGACTGTCTGTTCAGCGATACGAAATGCGGCCTTGTCAACCACAAGGCCATCGACCGTAACCGCGCCGGATTTTATGAGTTGCTGCGCCTTCGATCGCGAGTGAACCAGACCGGCATTAACAAGATAATGATCGAGACGCACTAGAATTGCACCTGGCATTCAAGATACATGCCATTAAGGTCCATCGAATACACATCCGCTCCGGTATCCATGCCGAACTGGTAGTAGCCGTAGCCAACATTAAACGTCATCCAGGGCAGTGGACGTACGCCAGCACCGACGCCAAAAAGCAGTGCCGCCGCACTGCTGCTTTTTGGGTCCGCACTCTTCTCTTCCCAAAAAAGCTCCCCGGCGCCAAAGGTTGCAAAAATATCCAGCTGATCATCGAAAAAAGCATAATGCCCACTGACATCGGCAGTCAGAATCTTGAAAAACTGTTGCGTCATCCCACCGTCGTGCCTCTTCCCCTCAAAAGCATCGTATTGCACATAATCGAGTGCAACGGAGAGATACTCGTTGATAAAAGCTCCGGCAGAGAATCTGTACTGTATGACATTGTCATTCTCAATCCCGGCCAATCGGCCACCGTCATCATAATTGCCGATACCCATGCCTGCACTAAGATACGGACCTGCACGCTCGGCCGCCAGCACACTTGCTGCAATCATCACACAGGTAATCAGCAGCTTCACAACTGCCTCCGCAGGTATTTGTCCTCAAAATGCTCTACCGGCAGCGCCCGGTCAAAATAGAATCCCTGCAACGCATCGCATTTGAATGCTTTGAGCGTTTCAAGCTGAGCACGCGTTTCCACCCCTTCTGCAATCACCTTCAACCCCAGACTGTGTCCCATCTTGACTATAGCGTCGGCGATAGTACGATCATCCCGATCTTCGACAATGTCGCGCACCAGCAGCTGATCTATTTTAAGCGTGTCAATTTTAAAACGCTTGAGGTATCCCAATGAAGAATAACCGGTTCCGAAATCGTCCATAGAGAGCTTCACCCCTGCATGTTTGAGCCGTTCAAGCTGTACAATGGTCTCACTGGCAAACTGCATCAGGTAAGACTCGGTCAGTTCCAGTCCGATATAATCCCGCGCCAGCGAACTGCGATTGAGCGTTTCAAGCAGCTTCGTTACGTCCTGTTCGTTGATATGTCGCCCGGAAATGTTAACCGATACCGGTACAATTCTGTTCTGCGGATTTTGATGCCAGCGCCTCAGCGAAGCTATGACGGTTTCAAGCACCCATTTATCGATTTTTGCAATCAATCCGGTCTCTTCTGCAAAGGGGATGAAGTCACCGGGCATCACCAGCCCATGCGTAGGGTGACGCCACCTCACCAGTGCCTCCGCACTGATGATCTCCATCGTGTCAGAACCCAAAACAGGCTGATAATAGACTTCGAACTGGTCTTGTTCCAACGCCTCATATAGCTCTTTTTCGAGCACAAGAGTACTGCGGGTATGCTCGCTCATCTCCGAAGCATAAAAACGGATGTGTTCCTGAGTCTGTTTTGCCTGGTACATCGCGGTATCTGCATGCTTAAGCAGGGTTGCGGCATCGTGGC
>JANTHE010000037.1 GCA_024762585.1 Sulfuricurvum sp.
TTTTCTGCGCTTCGGTGTCGGAATAGAAAATATGGAGTTCTTTTCCGTTTTGCGCATCGCCCAGGAGTTTGGTATCCCCGCCGGCGGAGTTTTCTGCGTCACCAATTACTGCAATCCACAGGCACACCGGGATTTCCTGTCCAACCATGCCAAAGCCAAAACGCTGTTAAGCGAACACGTCAAAACCCGCATTAAAGAGCTGACCCGATGAAACCGACCATCATGGACTACACGCGCGATCAGCTCGCCGACCTTGTCAAGCCCGCTTTTCGCGCCAAGCAGATTTTCGGATGGATCTACCACAGCTACGCAGACAGCTTCGAAGAGATGGCCAATCTCCCCAAAGCGTTGCGTGCGGAACTCGCAGAACGGTTCATTCTGAACCCTCTGAAGATTCTGCGAAAGGAAGAAGCGAGCGACGGAACCATAAAGTATCTGTTCGAACTGCCCGACGGCAAAACCGTTGAAACCGTCTGGCTGAAGATGAAAGAGGCGCAGTACGATGTCGAAGGCAAGCTGCTTCACGAAGCCAAACACACCGTCTGCGTCTCGACACAGGTGGGCTGCAAGGTCGGCTGCAGTTTCTGCCTCACGGCCAAGGGCGGTTTTACCCGCGACCTCACCCCCGGAGAAATCGTTGCGCAGGTACTGGCCGTCAAAAAGGACAACGCCCACGCGGCCAACCGCCGCGTCAACATCGTCTATATGGGCATGGGCGAGCCGCTGGACAATCTCGACAACCTGGCCGCGGCGATCCGCATTCTCAAAGATGAAAACGGCCTCGCCATCTCCGGCAAGCGCCAGACCGTCTCGACCAGCGGCATCAGCACGCGCATCGACAAGCTGGGGCAGATGGATCTGGGGGTCCACATCGCCATCAGCCTGCATGCCGTCGACGATGACCTGCGCACCGAGCTGATTCCGATGAACAAAGCCTACAACATCGCCTCCATCATCGAGGCCGTGCGCCGCTTTCCCATCGATACGCGCAAACGGGTGATGTTCGAATACCTGGTCATCAAAGGAAAAAACGACGATATCGCTTCGGCCAAAAAACTGATCAAGCTACTGCAGGGCATCAAGGCCAAAGTCAATCTGATCTATTTCAACCCCTATCCGGGCAGCGACTATCAGCGCCCTGAACGCGAAGATATGGTTCGGTTTCAACAGTACCTTATCGACCACGGACTACTCTGTACCATACGCGACTCCAAAGGGATTGACATTAGTGCCGCCTGCGGGCAGCTTAAAGAGAAAACAAAGGAGTTAGCATGAGCAGCGTCGGAATTGGCGAAGTGATTTTTTTAATTGGCGTTGTCGCCGTGGGTCTTGGCGGAATTATCTGGGTTGTCTGGAACGAGAAAAAGTAGCCTGGGGCACTTCTGGGTTACTTTTTCTCGTTGATGATCTTGTTGCCCTCAAGCAGAAAATGGTGCGAGACCGTCTCTTCATTGCCGTCGGCATCCGTCAGCGTGACGCTCACATTCCAGATACCCGGAGCCCGTCCGCGAAGATAACGGTAATCATAGACTGACCCATGATTCGCCGGCAGTGCAATCGATCGCTCCCGATCATCCTGGGGGTGCGATTCGCTATGCCACTGAAATGTCACTTCGCGCTGGATATTTTTTCTTTGTGTTACGAAAGTACACTTGATTTTTTCAATCCCGTCATCGAGCGTCTCACAAGACACTGCACTGTTCTGTGCAAGCACTGAAGTAACCAGCAAGAGCGATGTAGCGGCGATTGCCGGAAGTTTAGCCATACAAAAACCCTTTACTTATGTAGCTTTGAGCGGTTATTATATCCTATAATTCCAGACGCTCCATTTTAATAGACTGTTTTGTCATACCAAAAATCTCAATTACCCCTAGATTTTTCCTCTCCTTTTTGTTACTATTTCAGATGCAATAGAAAAAGCAGTCTGAGAAATCACTAAATATAATATATTTTTGATTTTTACTGACTGTTTCATCGGCAGCCTGCAATCTGCCTCTTCGTCTATTGCAGAAATATAGCAGAAAGTTGTACCATGAAAGCGATTGGATACCTTGTACTCATCAACAGCGCTTACCCTGAAACGATTGCGTTTAACAAAAAAGTTGCCATGGAGGCCGCGAACCGTTTCAACCCCAATGCCGTCAATTATATTGAACGCACCTACACGGAACGCCGTTCCGCCTCTGAACTTGCCAAGATGCTCGCCTTTGACAATAACGAAAGCCGCGAAGAGATCCTGGCAAGGGTTCGCCGTGAACTCAACGACTACTGGGAAGGCAAAAGGCTGAGCAGTTAACGCTCGCCTTTGAAGAATCCTTAATTCCTGAATCACATTCTATAAAAGAATAAGAATGTAACTTATTCACACGTTGTTCAAAGATGTGAATAACTTGATACCAACCCGCATATATACATAAGTATTATTGATACTATTTTCTCCCGTAACCAAAACGATTTTAAAATGTAGTCAATACGTAATATTGTGCTTCTATACTCTTTTTTAAAATCTGGTACTCTCAAATCAGACTACACGTCACACATTTTGAGTACCTTTCTGGAGCAAATATGCTTAATATCGAAGGGACTTTGAAACAAGAGTACCCAAAACTTTTCACGTATCCCGCTGCGTTCAGAAAACCGACCGTTTCGCTGTTGAAATCCATCTTGAAAGAGGAGAAGATCAACCGTTTTATCACAGCGCACAGCAAGGAACGAAACCTTGCGTTTATCGATGCCGCGCTTGAACACCTCAATATAGCGTACAAGAGCGACCATCAGCAAATTCAGAACATTCCTTCGATCGGGAAGGTCATTATCATCGCCAATCACCCTCTGGGGGCCATGGATGCTTTCACGCTGATCAAGATGATCAGCTCCGTCCGCTATGACCAAAAGGTAAAAATCGTCGCGAATGCCATGCTGTCGCAGTTCGAGCAGATCAGCGACCTGATCATTCCGGCCGACAACTTCAACGGGCGTCTGACAAAAGAGAGCATGAAAATGATCGATAATGCGCTGCACAACGAAGAGGCGGTCATCTTTTTCCCGGCCGGAGAGGTCTCCCGAGCCTACCTGCACGGCGTGGTGGACAGCAAATGGAAAAGCGGTTTTATGAAATTTGCCAAACGTACACAGAGTCCTATCCTGCCTATATATATCAAAGCCAAAAACTCACCGCTTTTCTATGGAGCATCCTGGGTCTATCGCCCTCTAGCAACACTCCTGCTGGCGAATGAAATGTTTTTGGCCAAAAACAGTGTCATCGAGTTTAAAATTGGCGAGATGATCGGTATCGATACTATTAACGATATGCATGTCAGCTACAAACGCCACGCCAAATTGATGCGTAAACACCTCTACCGCATCGCCAGAGGGCGCAAGCCCATTTACCAGACACAGCAGTGCATTGCCCACCCCGAACCGCGCCATCTGATCAAAGAGGAGCTTAAAAAGGCGCAGCGGATCGGTTCGACGTCGGACAACAAACACATCTACCTGACCGAATACGAAGCGGCACCGACACTGCTCAACGAAATAGGAAGACTGCGCGAATACAGTTTTCGAAAAGTGGGCGAAGGCAGCGGTCAAAAGCGCGACCTCGACCGGTATGACGAATATTACCGTCATCTCGTGCTCTGGGACGATGATGCGCTTGAAGTGGTCGGAGCCTACCGTATCGCCGACTGTGCGTGGATATTGTCCTGGGGGGGCAAGGAATCACTCTATCTCAACGAACTCTGTACGCTGAACGATGCGTTTGATCCCTATTTGCAACATGCCATCGAACTCGGTCGGAGCTTCATACAGCCTCGCTATTGGGGCAGCCGGGCACTGGATTATCTCTGGCAGGGCATCGGGGCGTATCTCAAACATCATCCTGACGTCAAGTATATGATCGGCCCGGTCAGTATCAGCGGCAGCTACCCCTCATCGGCCAAAGAGGCCCTGGTCTATTTTTATAATCACTATTTCGGAGCGCATGAGGCCCTGGTCTCGGCACGGGCGCCTTACCAGCTCTCGACACTGGCCCAGGATGAAGGAAAAATGCTCTTTACCGGTGACGATTACTCCGAAGACTTCCGACGGCTCAAAGAGTACTTAAGAGCGTTCAACGTTACCGTTCCCACACTTTACAAGCAGTATGCCGAGCTATGTGAAGGCGGTGGTATCACCTTCATGGATTTCGGAATTGACGCCGAATTCAACAACTGCATTGACAGCTATATTCTTGTCAACGTATCAAAAATTAAAGAGAGTAAACGCAAACGCTATATTGATAAGACATAAGGCGTATTGTTTAAATAATGGATGTTTCACGTGAAACATCTACTCTTTCATAGACTCGAGAGCCTCTTGTAAAAAGTCTGTTTTGGAATGTAGATTGTAGTAAATGCCTTCATACTGAAAACAGAGTTTGTTTGCGTGAAGCAACAAGCGTTTGGCACCGCTTTTTGTTATACGCTCGTTATCGCTAAGACTTTTATCAAGAAACCTGACGACATCCTTTTCATTCTGTCCGTAAATAGGATCACCGACAATAGGATGTTTCACGTGAAACAAATGCACCCTAATCTGATGCTGTCTGCCTGTGTACGGCTTTGCTTCCACCAGCGTTATATCAAGATCGGGAAAATATTCAAGCACACGGATGTCGGTTTGCGACGGTTTTCCCTCAATGTGCACTTTGACGATCATTCTTACCAATGCAGAATCGTCCGGCTGCCGAATCAAAGGCGCATCGATACGTTGGTCTTTTTCGACCTTGCCATGCACCAATGCCAAATAGCTTTTTTGAATCTGGCGATTCTCAAACATCGTCTTGAGTTTGATTTCGCTCTTTTTGTTCGTGGCAGCCAAAAGCAGACCGCTCGTTTCCTGATCGATACGATGGGTAATATTCGCATTCTGTCCATACCGATGGCGAATTTCGTCGATCATACTATACGCCGTATTTCGATTCTGCGGATGAACAAGAACTCCGCTGGGTTTGTCAAACAGTGCAAACAAATCAGTTTGAAATACTGGTTCAAGCCCTCGAGTGGAGGGTTCGAATAAAACACATTGAAACACCCCTTCTACAATGCCGCCGGGATCACGCATCACCTCGCCGTCAACAAAGATGCGGCCTTTGGCAATATAGCGCTGAGCATCACGCTGTGTGTAGTCCAATTCCCGCATTAAAAACAAGAAGGCTTTGATTTTTTTCGGTACGAAAAAATCTCGAAGAACAAATGGCAAATTAAACCCTTTATTAGTGTCGCTTGGCTATTATCTTTCTTTATTAAAACGGCATTTTAGCACATGAGCGGACTCATGTTCAGGTGTCAAAGAGGATAGAGAATGGTTGAACGCTACGCCAGAGAAGAGATGGCATCCAAATGGACGATGCAGGCCAAGTATCAAGCCTGGCTCGATGTCGAAAAAGCGGTGGTAAAAGCCTGGAACAGGCTCGGACTTATTCCCGATGACGATGCAAAGAATATTGTCGACAATGCCGATTTCAGTGTAGAACGCATTGATGAAATAGAAAAAGTGACCCGGCATGACCTGATTGCCTTTACCACGTCTGTCGCGGAAACGCTTGGAGACGAGAGTCGCTGGTTTCATTACGGCATGACCTCTTCTGATACGATCGACACTGCCGTTGCGCTTCAGATGAAAGATTCGCTCGCCCTGATTATCGAAGATGTAAAGATGCTCATGGAGTCTATCAAACAACGTGCATTCGAACACAAGATGACATTGATGGTCGGTCGCTCTCACGGCATCCACGGCGAACCGATCACCTTTGGCCTCGTCCTGGCCGTCTGGTACGATGAGATGCATCGCCATCTGAAAAACCTCGAAGAGACCATGGAGGTCATTGCCGTCGGACAGGTATCCGGCGCCATGGGCAACTTCGCCCATGCCCCGCTGGAGCTGGAAGAATATACCTGCGAAGAGCTGGGCCTAAAACCGGCACCGGCATCCAACCAGGTTATCCAGCGTGACCGCTACGCACGTTTGGCGACGGCACTGGCACTGATGGCCAGCAGTATCGAAAAGTTTGCAGTTCAGGTGCGCCACTGGCAGCGCACAGAAGTCTATGAGGTAGAAGAGCAGTTTGCCAAAGGGCAAAAAGGCTCCTCGGCGATGCCGCACAAACGCAACCCTATCCTGACCGAGAATATTACCGGCCTGGCACGCATGATCCGCGCTTACTCCATTCCGGCGATGGAAAACGTTTCGCTCTGGCACGAGCGTGATATTTCGCACAGCTCGACCGAACGCTTCTGGCTTCCCGATGCGTTCATCACGTCGGATTTCATGCTGCACCGCATGAACAACGTCATTGCCAATATGGTCGTCTACCCGGAAAACATGATGAAAAACCTCAACCTGACCGGCGGCCTGGTCTTTTCGCAGCGCGTCTTGCTGGAACTCCCAAAACAGGGTGTGAGCCGCGAAGACGCCTACCGCATCGTGCAGCGTAATGCCATGAAAGTATGGGAGGGGCTACAGCAGGGCAAACCAGCACTGAACGACAAAGGGGAGAGCCTCTATCTGCAGTATCTTCTCTCGGATGAAGAGCTGCGCGAGAGCCTGGATGAAACAGAGATTCGCGAATGTTTCAACTATGATTATTATACGAAAAACGTTGACAAAATTTTTGACCGGGTATTCAACCGCTAACAGGAGCACACCATGATAACGATCATTAAACGTAACGGGCGCAGGGAGCCGCTGGATATCACCAAAATCCAGAAATATACCTCTGCCGCAGTCCAGGGCCTCACAAACGTGAGCCAAAGCGAACTTGAAGTCGATGCGCAGATCCAGTTCCGCGACGGAACGTCGACGCGTGATATCCAGGAGACGCTGATCAAGACCGCCGTCGACAAGATCGATGTCGATGCGCCGAACTGGACCTATGTCGCAGCACGGCTTTTTCTCTTCGATCTCTATCATCGCGTCAACGGCTTTACGGGCTATTGCAAGCTGCAGACCTATTTTGAAAAGGGCGAGGCCGAAGGGCGCATTCTCTTGGGGCTTCGCGACAAATATGACCTGGAAGATCTGGACAGCTACATCGATCCCGATCGCGACCTGCAGTTTACCTATCTCGGTATCCGGACGCTGTATGACCGCTACCTCATCAAAGACCGCAACGGCGACCCTATCGAACTCCCCCAGCATATGTTCATGGCCGTCGCGATGTTCCTGGCGCAAAACGAGGAGCATCCGCAGGAGTGGGCCAAAAAGTTCTACGACATGATCTCGAAATTCGAGGTGATGATGGCGACCCCTACCCTTTCCAACGCGCGGACGACACGCCACCAGCTCAGCTCCTGCTATATCGGCTCCACTCCGGACAACATCGAGGGCATCTTCGACTCCTATAAAGAGATGGCGCTGCTCTCCAAGTTCGGCGGCGGTATCGGATGGGACTGGACTCAGGTGCGCTCCATGGGTTCGTACATCGACGGGCACAAGAATGCAGCCGGCGGTACGGTCCCGTTTTTAAAGATCACGAACGACATTGCCATTGCCGTCGACCAGCTCGGTACACGCAAAGGGGCCATTGCCGTCTATTTGGAGCCGTGGCATATGGACATCAACGACTTTCTCGATCTCAAAAAGAACTCCGGCGAAGAGCGTCGCCGGGCGCACGATCTTTTCCCGGCACTCTGGATCAACGACCTCTTTATGAAGCGGGTACAAGAAGACGGTATCTGGACCACCTTCGACCCGCTCGAATGCAAGGAGCTCTCTGAATTGCACGGCGAGGCGTTTGAAAAACGTTATCTTGAACTCGAACAAGATGATTCTATTCTCAAAGAGCGCCTCAAAGCCAAAGATCTCTGGAAGAAGATTCTCACCAGCTACTTTGAAACCGGCAGTCCTTTCCTCTGTTTTAAAGATAACGCTAACAGAGCTAACCCCAACGACCACTACGGCGTGATCCGCAGTTCGAACCTCTGTACGGAGATCTTCCAGAACACGCAGCCCAACCACTACAAGATCAAGCTCAAGTTTGAAGAGGGGGACTTCCTGCTCTTTGAAGAGGAAGAGATGGTCAAGGTAGACAGCGGCATAGAAAAACCGGCCAAAAAAGTCACCGCGCTCGACAGCATCGGCGGACGCCAGATCTACATTGTCGAAAAAGAGAAGGTCGACGGGGCTACGGCGGTGTGCAACCTTGCCTCCGTCAACCTCTCGCGCATCAACTCCAAAGAGGATATCGACCGCATCGTACCTATCGCCGTGCGCGCACTCGACAATGTTATTGATCTGAACTTTTACCCGCTTGAAAAAGTCAAACGCACAAACGCCCGCAGCCGCTCGATCGGCCTCGGCGTTATGGGCGAAGCGCAGATGCTTGCACAAAGCGGTATCGGCTGGGGAAGCCAGGAGCACTTTGACAAGGTAGATGAAGTGATGGAAGCGGTCAGTTATAACGCAATCAAAGCTTCTTCGGAACTGGCCGTCGAAAAAGGGGCCTACCCTGAATTCGAAGGTTCAAAATGGAGCCGTGGCATCCTGCCGATGGACCACGCCAATGCCGAAGTGCTCAATCTGGTCGACCGCGGCGGCCTGTTTGCATCTTCTTATGACTGGGACAGCCTTCGCGAGTCCATCAAATCACAAGGAATGCGCAACGGCTACCTGATGGCCATCGCCCCCACCTCTTCCATCTCGATTCTGACCGGCACCACGCAAACCATCGAACCGGTCTACAAACGCAAATGGTATGAAGAGAACCTCTCCGGGCTCATCCCGGTCTGCGCGCCCAATCTCAATCCGGAGACATGGTCGTACTACACGCCCGCATACGACCTGGACCAGACCATCCTCGTCAAAGCGGCCTCCATTCGCCAAAAGTGGATCGATCAGGGTCAAAGCCTCAATATCTTTATTACGCTTGACAAGGCGAGCGGAAAGTATCTCAACGAGATCTATATGCTGGCATGGCGTCTGGGCATCAAATCGACCTATTACCTGCGCTCACAGTCACCCGAAGCCAGCAATGACGTCGAAGACCGCTCAATGGAATGTGTAGGCTGCCAGTGAAACCCCTTACCGGCAGTGCCGCAGCGTCAACACTGCTTGCACGCACACTAAACGGCGAAGGAGCTATGCTGCGCTCCTTGAACATGCAAGGCCCCACGACGGCGCTGCTCACGCTCTGCGTACAGGACAAACACCGCGGATTCGACTGGATCAACATTACGTTCGAAGTCAGCGGCATACAGGACGCCAAACTGGTCAACGACAATCAACTGGACTTTATCGATACGGAAGATGGTATAACTCTTTTGTTTGAAGAAGGTGTTTGGGGATTGGGGATTGGGCGTTATCAAACGACCGAGGCGCTTAAAAGCGCCCCGCTTTACCTAATCGGCACCTCACTGAAATATGAAGAAGCGCCTTTTAGCGGCTAAGAAGCCATTTTCAGGTTTTCGCGTATCGTCCGCAGACGTTCACAGCGTTTGAGTGTTTGCGCAAGCTCCAATGCTTCGCGTTCAGTAATGGCGCGCTGTTTCAGCGCCTCTTTGATGACGTTTTCGTTCAAATAAACATGTACCAATGTTGTTCTCCTCTCTCATTCTTTAGGGTACTACACATACCATGTGTCGGTGCCTTGCCGACACTGCAGTTATCACTGCTTATAGGCGTACCCATCTGTTCACAACAATAACGGCATGGTGTTTCTGGCAGACTCAACGTTTTCGTTCGTTAATGTGTCATATCACTGTCGGTGTTGTGGAAGCCGTTTTTAAAGTCGGAACCTTAATTATAATAATAATTAGATAATAGAAAGTTAATAAAATAATTCAGTTTATTTATTTTAAGCGTTTGGGAGCAGAAATGAATTTTATCAGCTCTGAACAGCACTGATCGATCATGGAAAAAACCGTCTCAAAACCTTCGAATCCATCAAAGAAATAGGGGTCTGGAATATCTTCACCGTTAAGACCAAAACTGCCGAGTTTGTACACGTTACTCATTCCCATCGCTTTAAGATCAGAAACATTTTTATCATCAAGCCCAATAACAAGATCAAACCGTTCCGCATCCTTCATGCTGACCTGACGGGCACGATAATGCTGAATGTCCAGGCCGTGCAGCTTTGCCACCCTGATGGCGTAATCGCACGGCGGTTCGCCCACATGCCACGACCCTGTGCCTGCGGAATCAATGTCTAAACTGAGTCCCTCTGTCTGTGCCTTTTGGCGCAAAATGGCTTCGGCCAATGGCGAGCGGCAGATATTGCCCAGACAGACGAATAAAACGGCAGAGATAGGTTTAACCATTCGTGTAGAGATAGCGCTTGATCTTTTTGGTCGGTGTCTTCACAAAAGGCTCGCGCTGCTCGATGACACGCGCAATACGCGAGAATTTGGAAACACGTTCGTTTGTCTCGTTTTTGATCGCTTCAAGCAGTGCCTCTATTTTATGCCGCTGTTCGGATTCGCTCTGCCGCTGTATATCCATGGCTTCGTCCAGCTTTTCATAATTGAGATGAATCCGGGCGACCAGCTGCTTGTCCGCTTCATAGACCAGCGCATCTTCCACCAGCTCGTTCTCCATGATCGTCGCTTCGATCTGCTCGGGATAGATATTTTCACCACTGGGTCCGATAATGACATTTTTGGAGCGGCCGCTGATAAACAGATATCCGTCTTGATCCAGATAGCCCAGATCTTCGGTATTGAACCACCCTGTCCCGTCTAACACCGCGGCGCTTTTCTCCTCATCTTTATAATACCCCAGCATCACGTTGGGTCCTTTCGCCCAGATCGTACCAACCCCTTCATCGTTTGGATCCGCGATGGTCAGCTCGACCGATGCCACGGCCGGACCGATGGCACGCAGCTTCGTCTTGAACGGAGCCGTGGCGGCCAGCAGCGGCGCGGTTTCCGTCAAACCGTATCCGATGCAGTATGGAAATGCGGCTTCAGCCAGAAACGACTCCACCAACGGCGATAACGGGGCACCCCCGATGCCAAAAATCCGTAATGCCCCCCCAAAGGTCTGCCGCAGTTTTTTACCGGCAACCCTGTGCAGTGTTTTACGGACAAACGGGACGTGATAGATCAGGCGCATAAAGGCGTTTTTGTGAAAGGCCGGAAGAATGCGATTCTTGAAAATCTTTTCGATGACCAGCGGCACTGAAAGCATCACTGTCGGCTTGACTTTTGCCATAGCGTCTATGAGAATCTTCGGTGTCGGTACCTTGGAAAGGTAAAAGACGCTGGCGCCGTTGGCAAACGGCAGCAGGAAGCCGACCGAACACTCATAGGTGTGTGCCAGCGGCAGGATGGATAGAAATCTATCCTCGGAACGGACCTCGATAACGCTTTGCGATACCAGTGCTTCAAATGCCAGAGCACGCTGTGGCAGCATCACGCCCTTGCTGCTTCCGGTCGTACCCGATGTGTAGATAATTGCCGCCAGATCGTCCTCGTAAGGCTTGTAAAGCTCTTCAGGGCCCAAAGGGGCACTAGAGTCCTTTTTAGGTCTGTTCGCCTGCTTTACGGGCTCAAATTCGGCATCATCAGCAAGGGTTTCGGTCAAGACCAGCATACTCAGCTGTTCAAACAGTTCCTCACTCAGCGCTTCGCGCTTCTTCGAAGAGACAAAGACGGCCCGGCTCTCGGAATGCACGATGATATGGCGTATTTCACCATCGTGAAAATCGGGCAGAATCGGTACAATCACCGCCCCCATTGCAGTGACGGCCAGATAGACGACCCCCCAGTTGGGCATATTTTCGCTGCACAGCGCCACTTTGTCCCCCGGAGCGATTCCCGCACGCCGCATGCGGCGCTGCAGCGATATAATTGCTTCGCCCAGTTCGGCATAAGAGACCCCGTCAGCACCATCGATAGTCTGCAAGGCCGGACGATCGCCGTATGTTGCCACAGAGCGCGACACCAGTGCTTCAAGCGTCAATCGCGGTAAAACCACCTTGAATCTCGGGTCGGTATTTCGGCGAAAACGTACCCGGATGACATCTGCTGCACCCTGATGCCCTGGCCCCTCGTCAAGCTCCACGGTCATTTTTTCGAGCTGTTCGCAATCGAACCAGGGCCGTTTTAATTTTTCAAAACTCTGCACCCCATACAGCAGTGCCTCCGATTTCGGTCCTCCGGAATCGCGTTCGAGCTGCGAGGTAGCAAAAAATTCACCGGCAAACACCCCCTGATCGCGCACAGCATTGAGGCTTTTGACGAACACATCGCTTCTTTGCGGCTCTTCAAGATGCAAAAACGAGCACAAAACAGCATCATACGTCTCGTCAGGCTGCCAGTGTTCCAGGTCCATATGAACGGTATGGATGGACACCTCGCGCTCTTTTGCCATCGCTTCAAGTTTCTCAAGCCCGACATCGGATGCATCGATGGCGGTGACATCAAATCCCTCTTGTGCAGCGTAGCAGGCATTGCGTCCCTCGCCTTCGCCAAGAAAAAGGATACGGCTGCCCGGCGCCAGAGTCTCCATGACCGTTTTAAGATAGGCGTTGGGCTCTTGGCCGTACAGGTAACCGTCGCGCGAAAACTTCTCGTTCCACATCTTGCCTATTTTCATTTCGATACTCCGTCGAGAACCGGTACGAATGTACACGCTTCGAGATCTTCTTCTATAAGCTGATCGCCAATTTTAACATACCGTACGATGATCTGCTCCTTGCCGCGCTTCATGGGCGCCACCAGAATACCGCGCGGGGCGAGCTGATCGATCAGCGCCTGAGGCAGGGTCTGGGCATAGGCCGAAAAAAGAATACGGTCATACGGCGCGTAGGCACTCCAACCGTTTTGACCGTCATCCGTACGGGTATGTACATTGGCAATCCCCTCTTCCCTGAAGCGCCGCTTCGCTTCGAGCATGAGCGATTCAATCCGCTCAATCGTAAACACGCCCCGAAAAAGGTGCGAGAGCACCGCCGCCTGGTAGCCGCTTCCGCAGCCCACCTCGAGCACCCGGTCCGCCCCTTCGCACTGCAGATACTCCGTCATCTTGGCCACCGTCAACGGAGAGCTGATCCACTGCTCGGCTCCGATAGGCAGTGCATCGAGCTTGTAGGCATGCTGCTTGAAGCCATTGGGCACGTATGTTTCGCGATTGGTCCCGGCGATGGCATTGAACACGGTATC
>JANTHE010000038.1 GCA_024762585.1 Sulfuricurvum sp.
TTTTGCTTTTTTGTTACACCATACAGACCAATCAGAAGCTGAATGACCTTGAACTCATCGGTTTATATAAAGAATTTTACGATGGTCAAGTCGATGAAGTAAATTATGAAAGCAATCATCGAAGAGAGAACGCCGCTGATTCAAACACGCCTGCATCAAACAAACTGAAACAGATCGCCAAAGAGGTTGACGAAAGCCTTCAAAAGATTATTGAATCGCTTGATCAACATAACGACTCTATTGATTCTCACACGGAAGTGGTACTGGAAAACTCCAAAATGATCAATCAGGACAGCATCGGTGCTGCACTGGAGCACATTTTAAAAGAGCTCGATGAGCTCAAAAAAGAAAACGGCAACCTGAGTACACAACTGAGCAGCTATCATCAGGAGATCTCTTCACTGAATTCTGAGCTCAGCGTCGCAAAGACAGAAGCTGAAGTAGATTTTCTCACCGGGCTGGTGAACCGCAGACGTTTCGAAAGAGCGCTGGATCAGCAACTTGAAGACTTAAACGGCAAGCAGTACCCTTTTTCCATCATTATGCTCGATGTGGATGATTTCAAGCAGGTAAATGACCGCTACGGACACCCGGTCGGAGACGATGTACTGCAAGAAATTGCCATCGTACTAAAAACGTTTTTAAGGGCCAATGCCATAGCAGGACGGGTGGGAGGAGAGGAATTTTCTGTAATTCTTCCCGGTTCTCATTTGGAAGAAGCAAAACATATTGCCGAGCGGCTTCGTCATGCGATCAATAACAGAAAATTCCCGCATGAGCTGAAAGTGACCGCCAGCTTTGGCGCCACTGAAGCGAAAGCGAACGATTCCAGAGACACGCTCTTCACGCGAGTGGACAAAGCGCTGTACAATGCCAAAAAAGCCGGAAAAAATATCGTAATCTCCGTCGCATAATTTAAAAATGCATTAATGGCACCCGTCTGGGTCAGATTTTCTTAACGAACTCCGACTTGAGGCCCATTGCACCAATGCCGGGAATCTTGCAATCAATATTATGATCGCTGCCGGGTTTGAGCTTGATGTTTTTGACCTTGGTACCTACCTTGATATCCGAACTGGCACCCTTGACTTTGAGATCCTTGATCACCGTCACAGTGTCGCCGTCTTGCAGAACGTTGCCGTTTGCATCACGCACCGTCTCGGCATCCGCCGCGGCTTCCGCTTCCGCTTTACTCCACTCATGTGCACATTCGGGGCAGATATAAAGTTCACCATCCTCGTAAGTATATTCACTCCCGCATTCGGGGCATTTGGGCAGTTGTTCCATCTGTTCCTCCTGTAACTTTTTTGCAATTATACTCTTCAATGCTTCAGGAGCCTCTATGTAGCAATATAGAAGAGTGTAGTACAAGAAAAAAGATAACAAAAAAAATGGCTACAGATTGCCTGATGTTTGTAAACCCAGTAATATTTGTTATACTGTCCGTATGAGTGGTGGATGTAATTTAACAAGATGGGTCAGATTGAAATCGCATACACGATTCATTATATTTTTATTGCTTAAAATATTATTTTTTGGGAGCACTGCTTATGCCTCCGTTTTGCACTTTTCTCCGCAGATAGAACGCTATCAGCTAAACCCATACGCAACGTACTGCATTCAAAATAAAGAGATCAACGCCTCTTCAATCCATTTGACTCAGATGATCGCCACATGCAAAAAACAGGCTTCATCACATATACCGAATGGCTATATTGATCAAAACATCTGGACACTCATTACGCTTGAGTATTCAAAAAAGTACCCTGGTACTGCCAAGCGTATAGTAGAACTTGATTCACCGCTTCTCGACTATGTTGACCTCTATATTTTTGAACAGGGTAAACTGATAGCTCATTACAAAACAGGGGATAAAAGACCAAGTAGCAGCCGCCCGATACTCAGCCGCGATTTCAGATTTCCTGTTAAATTGAAACCGGGCGATACGGTGACACTTTTACTAAACATCCGTTCTTCAAGCGCCATTAAACTACCGCTCTCTTTGATTGATCCGAAAACACTCGCTGTTGAAGATGTCAATCAGTATCTGATTTTTGGAATTTTCTACGGTATTCTAATAATATTGGCTCTTTACAATCTCATATTCTTTTTTATTTTCAGAAAACCGGTCTATCTCTTTTATGTCATATTTGTTTTCGCATACACTCTGATGCAGGCTTCATTTGATGGTCTTGCTACCAGATATCTATGGCCTGACAACCTCTGGCTCAGCAACAATGCTGTTCCGTTTTTTGTCAATATTGCCGTCATCAGCGCCATACTGTTCGGTCAATACTATCTTGATACAAAAAAGAATACACCCAAAATAAATATTGTACTTAACATCATTATTTTGGCGAACGCTGCCATGATGCTGCTTTTCATACTGGATATATATAGGTTTGCAGTACAGTTGACAGCGATGTTTGCAATGCTTACACCGCTGACCCTGATAATAGCTGCAATCGTCAGCTATCATTCCAACCCAAGAAATATACAGTTTTATCTACTCGCGTGGAGTCTGTTTTTTCTTGGTACGATATTCATGGCGCTGTTCAAGCTTGGATACCTGCCGCCAGTCTGGTGGGTGCTGCATTCCCAGCAGATTGGCGTTATTTTCAAAGTATTGATACTCAGTTATGCACTGGGCGAACAGCTGCAGCGGCTTATGTACGTCGACCAGCTTACAGGTACATGGAACCGGCAATATGTCGATGCGATTTTCAAATCCGCCAAAAACTATGCAGATAAAATACAAACACCCTTTGCCATCATCACAATGGATATAGATGATTTTAAAATCATCAATGATTCTCTGACACACAAAGCAGGGGACACCATTTTGAAAAAACTTGCAAAACGCCTAAAAAATCATTTGAGAACAACCGATACAGTTTTACGACTCGGGCAGGATGAGTTTCTTATCGTACTTGAAAAAATAGACAATGCGAATGATCTTCCCCTCATAGCCGATCAGATCCTGACTCAAATCCGAAAACCTTTTTCTCTCTCAAATCAAATGATACATATCACGGCCTCTATGGGGATCGCACTCTATCCGCAAGATGGAGAAGCGCTTGATTCACTCATTAAAAACAGCGACAATGCGCTTCACAGAGCCAAAGACCTTGGAAAGAACAATTTTCAGTTTTTTAATCGCACACTGGATCAGGCAGCCATGCTGAAACTGCAGCTGCACAACGACCTTTTCAGTGCCCTGGAGAAAAATGAACTCTATCTGATGTATCAACCTAAAATCGATACAGCTACCGGAAACCTCACTGGGTTTGAAGCACTCCTCCGATGGAAACATCCTACACGCGGTTTGATTGGACCTGATATCTTCATCGCCATTGCCGAGCAAAATGATCTTATTTTGCATTTCACCCGATGGATCATTAAAAAAGTCTGCCTCCAATTACAGCTTTGGCACCAAAACGGCTTAATAAATATCAATGTCGCAATCAATATTACGGCCAAGGATCTTAAAGATGATCACTTTATTCCAGATACCCTGAACATCATCAAAGAGCATAATCTGAGTACGGACATGTTTGAATTTGAACTGACTGAGAGAATGCTCATCGAAGACAACGAAAGCGGTCTTAACAGAATCAGAAAACTTAGTGACTCAGGTTTCAGTATAGCAATCGATGATTTCGGAACAGGCTATTCATCGTTTAGTTATTTGCAAAACTACATTATTCATACGATGAAAATAGACAAAAGCTTCATAGACCAACTTGAATTTAATCAGCAGACCAGAACAATTGTCACTGCCATGATTGGTTTAGGGCACCATTTGGGAATGAAAATCGTGGCTGAAGGGGTTGAAAATGCGCAGCAGTATAAAATTCTAAAATTGATGAACTGTGACATTCTCCAGGGCTATTATATTGACAAACCGCTGCTGGTGAAAGAAATTAGCTCGAAATACTATTGATAAGTAACAATCTTGATAAGGCAGGAAGATTTGGTCAGGAGACAAACTCCTGACCTCTGATTAGAGCGCAAACTCTTCAAGCAGGTTGAAGTTGAGGTATTTGTAAATGTCGGCCTCTTTGCCGCCGATCTTCTTCGGTACGATATTGAGGTACTCCTCTTTCGTCGGCAGGTAGCCCAGCATTGCACAGACCGCTGCCAGTTCCGCGGAACCAAGGTAGACCTTCGCCCCTTTACCCATACGGTTGTCAAAGTTACGCGTCGACGTCGAAAAGACCGTCGCGCCGTCGGCGACACGCGCCTGGTTCCCCATACAGAGTGAACAGCCCGGAATCTCGGTACGGGCACCGGCCGCGCCGTAGATGGCGTAATAACCATCTTCTTGCAGCTGTTTTTCATCCATGCGGGTCGGCGGAACGACCCACAGGCGTGTCGGCACCTGGCCCTCGCCTTTAAGGACTTCGCCCAAAGCGCGGTAGTGGCCGATGTTCGTCATACAAGAACCGACAAAAACCTCGTCGATAATGTGCGGACGATCCGGATCGGCCAGAATCTCTGTCAGGGTAGCGACATCGTCCGGATCATTCGGGCAGGCCAAAATCGGTTCCGTGATCTCGTTCAGATCGATCTCGTATACCGCTGCGTACTCGGCATCTTTGTCCGCTTCCATCAGTTCCGGGTTCTCCAGCCATGCTTCCATCTTCTCTTTGCGGCGCGCCAGGGTACGGTGATCTTCGTACCCCGCATCAATCATACCCTGCAACAGTGTAACGTTTGACTTGATGTACTCGATGACCGGCTCTTTGTTCAGATGAACGGTACATGCCGCTGCAGAACGCTCGGCAGATGCATCGGAGAGCTCGAACGCCTGCTCGACTTTCAGGTCCGGCAGCCCTTCGATCTCAAGGATTCGCCCTGCGAAGATATTCTTCTTGCCTTTCTTCTCAACCGTGAGATCGCCTTTTTGAATGGCAACATATGGAATGGCGTTGACAAGGTCACGCAGCGTAACGCCCGGCTGCAGTTCGCCTTTGAAGCGTACCAGGACCGATTCGGGCATGGTCAGCGGCATAGAGCCTGTGACGCCGGCGAATGCGACGATACCCGAACCGCCCGGGAACGAGATGCCGATCGGGAAACGCGTGTGCGAATCCGCACCCGTACCGACCGTGTCCGGCAGACACATACGGTTGAGCCAGCTGTGAATGACACCGTCGCCCGGTCGAAGCGCGACCCCCGAACGGTTGGCGATGAAGTCCGGCAGCGTATGGTACATCTTGATATCGGAGGGTTTCGGATACGCCGCCGTGTGACAGAACGACTGGATGACGAAATCGGCATTGAAGCCCAGTGCCGCGAGCTCTTTGATCTCGTCGCGCGTCATCGGTCCGGTCGTGTCCTGGCTGCCGACCGTCGTCATGGTCGGCTCGACATACATGCCCGGACGGACACCCGGAAGGCCGCTGGCTTTACCCACCATTTTCTGCGCAAGCGTATAGCCTTTGCCCGTATCGGCAGGCTGTTCGGGCTTCAAGAACAGTTCGATCTCACCCAAGCCAAGTACTTCGCGCGCTTTTTTGGTCAGGCCGCGTCCGATGATCAGCGGAATACGCCCGCCGGCACGGACTTCGTCCGTGATCGTGTTCGGGCGCAGACTGAATGTTGCAATGACTTCGCCGTTCTTTTCCGCTTTGCCCTCGTAAGGGTAGATGTCAATGACGTCACCGGTCTCCATCTGCGTAACGTCCATCTCCAGCGGCAGCGCGCCGGAGTCTTCCGCTGTCGCGAAGAAAATCGGTGCAATGATGCCGCCGATGACATAACCGCCGGTGCGCTTGTTGGGAACGCCCGGAATATCGACGCCCAGGTGCCACTGAACGGAGTTGATGCCGGATTTACGTGAAGAACCCGTACCGACGACGTCTCCGACGTAAGCCACCGGATGGCCTTTGGCCTTAAGCTCCTTAATGGTACCCATCGGGTCGTCCATCTTGGACGCAAGCATCGAGTTGGCGTGCAGCGGGATATCGGAACGTGTAAACGCTTCGGACGCCGGTGAAAGGTCGTCGGTATTCGTTTCGCCCGGAACTTTAAAGACGGTAAGGGTAATTTTTTCCGGCAGTTCGGGCTTGGAGGTGAACCATTCGGCGGCTGCCCAGGATTCAAGTACTTTTGTCGCGGCGGCATTTCCCGCCTTGTGCAGCTCTTCCACGTCGTTGAACGCATCATAGACCAGCAAGGTGTGGCTCAGTGCTTCGACCGCTTTGTCGACAACCGTCGCGCTTGAAGATGAAAGCGCGTCGATCAGTGGCTTTACATTATAACCTCCGAGCATCATGCCAAGCATCTCGACGGCCGCTTCAGGCGTGATGGCAGCAACGCTGACCTTTTCCTGCGCGACATCGTTCAAGAAGGCAGCTTTGACGTAGGCTGCATCGTCAACGCCCGGAGAAACGCGGTTCTTGAGCAGATCGATATTTTCGGCCATATCGCCGGTTCCGGCCTTGATCATTTCGATCAGGTCTGCAGTCTGAGCCGCCGAAAGCGGAAGCGGCGGTACGCCCAGAGCTTCGCGCTCAGCTACGTGTGCTTTATATTCGTCCATAAAAGCCATGGTGTTGTCCTATACATTTAGATTTCGAATGATTATAGCGAAGGAAAAAGAAGAGTGAAATTGCAGTGTTTCATTATGTTACATATATATGAAACAAATGCATATACATGTGTAGTAATGAAACAAAAAAGGATTAACCAATGATCTCCCGGTTCCCTTTGGCATTCGGCGGCGAAAGCAGCCCCCGCTGTTCCATCTGTTCGATAATGCGCGCCGAACGGTTATATCCAATCTGCAATTTGCGCTGAAGGTAGCTGATGGAAGTTTTTCTGTCAGAGAGCACAATCTCTTTTGCCTCTTCATACAGCTCGTCCATATCTTCAATAGTGCCGCCCTCATCGGCACTGCCCGAACCGCTGCTGCCATCGGAAAGGAACGATTCGTCGTACTGCGGTTCTCGCTGCGATTTGAGAAACTCGACGATATGATCGATCTCCTCTTCGGTGCTCCACGGCGCATGCAGCCGGATGAGTCCCGTGGAACCCGGAGGGGTAAAGAGCATATCCCCGCGGCCCAACAGCGACTCCGCACCCTGGGCATCGAGAATAATCTTGCTGTCAACGCGCTGCCCGACGCGGTAGCTGATACGCGAGGGCAGGTTCGCCTTGATGAGGCCCGTGACGACATCGACCGACGGCCGCTGCGTCGCGACAATCAGGTGAATGCCCGACGCCCGTGCCATCTGCGCCAGACGGGCAATAGAGTACTCCACATCCTTGCCGCTGGTCATCATCAGGTCCGCCAGTTCATCGATGATCACCACGATATACGGAAAAGGCTGCCCGCCCTCTTTTTTCATCTTTTCATTATAGTTCTCGATGTTCTTCGTCCGCGACTCGCTCATGAGCTGATAGCGCCGTTCCATCTCTCCGACCATGTTGCTCAGCGCCGCAATGGCCTGCTTGGCTTTCGTGATCACCGGGGTGAGCAGATGCGGGATGTCGTTATAGATAGAGAACTCCAGCATCTTCGGGTCGATCATCAGCAGCCGGAGCTGATCGGGAGAATTCTTGTAGAGCAGGCTCAAAATCATGGCATTGATGCCCACCGATTTTCCCGAACCCGTCGTCCCTGCAATGAGCAGGTGCGGCAGTTTTTTCAAGTCGGTGATAAACGGCTTTCCGACAATGTCTTTGCCCAATGCGATCGTCAGCGGCGATTTGGCTTCTTTGAACAGCTTGCTTTCGAATATCTCGCGCAGATAGATCGTCTCGACCGTGTGGTTGGGGATCTCGATGCCCACGACGTCCTTGCCGGGGATCGGCGCCTGAATGCGGATGGTCTCCGCACGCAGCGCCATGGCGAGGTCGTCTTGCAGATTCAGGATCTTGGAGACCTTGATATGCGCCGCAGGCTTGAACTCGAAGGTCGAAACGACCGGACCGGCATAGGTGCGGATCACGTCGCCCTCGATCTTGAACTGCGACAGTTTTTCGATCAGGTCCCGGATCTTGTCGTCAAGTTCGCGCTCGTCGATGCTGTTGCCCTGCTTGGGCGGCTTTTGCAGAAAATCAAGCGACGGAAGTTTGAAGTTCTTCGGTTTTTCAGCCTTCCCTTTTTCAATCTGCTCCAGCAGTTTCTTGTTTTCATCCAGTTCGTTGACGATCACGGCGGATTTTTTCTTTTTGACATCATCGGCCACCTTGACGATGGTGCTCTTCTTGACCGGAGCCTCTACGGCGAGATCGAACGGCGCCTCGTCCGGCTCCGGTTCCACTCTTTCTTGTGTAGGTTTTGAAACGATTTTTATCTTGGTGTCATCGGTTTCCTGAAGCGTGTTTCTTCGTGCATAGGCCGGTGCGTCGAAAGGATCATCATCAGCTTTATCCGATCTGACCGCCGATCCGATCTCATCCATAGCATTATTCGTATATTGCTCTGCAGCTGCGCTGTTGCTGCGATGCATAAATGAAATCTTTGAAGCAGGCATAGAAGGGAATTTTTCGGCATCGATCAGGATCACGGCGGCTATCGCAATGGTCATCACCCAAAAAACCCAAAGACCGAACGTACCGATATATGGATGCAGAAAATCAACAAATCCGGCCCCCAACGCACCGCGAAGCACATCCGTAACGACCAGCGCCTGCAGAATCAGTATGGAGAAGAAGAGCAAGATAACCGCAAGAATCTTTTCGGTTCGCTCCACATCGATCTCGCTGCTGCGATAATAACGGTAAAGCGGGTACAAAAGCGCGAAAAGATAGACAAACGCGACATAACCGAAAAGCGCGCGGTTGGCTTTGGCGATAATTTCGCCGATGGAACCGATAATCCCCGCATCGGCGATAATCGTTGAGATTCCGGCATAGACCATAACGGCAAGAAGAGTGATAAAGAGAGCCTGACGCAAAAAACAATCCTCGATTATTGATGGTCAGTGATTATAACAAAAACAGCTTTGTTTGCCTATTTTTCAAGCCCAGTGGCAATTTTAAGCTTGACTGTCCTAAAATGCCGCTCTACAAACGCCACCGTGGTGAAATTGGTATACACGACGGATTCAAAATCCGTTGCCTTCGGGCGTGCCGGTTCAAGTCCGGCCGGTGGTACCACCCAAACAGCTACTCCGACTCACGATCATACTCTTTTTGAAATGCAACACGATAGTAGCGATTCAGATCAAACAGCCCCGCTTCAAACGGATGCATCTGTTCAAACCGTTGCTGAAACCAGTCATACGCCTCCCAAAAACGCGGATCACCGCGGTTTACGGCAAACGTGAAAAAGCGGCGGCGGTACTCCGGTGTATCTTTATAATGCTGTATCAGCTCAAAAAAGGCCGGGGCATCCTCCAGTTTCAGGTCTATCAGAATATTCGGATACGAACCGACAAAATCAAAAATAAAATCGGCATCGTCTTTGGCAGGGTTCAAGCGGCTCGCTTCGTCGAACATAAAGGCGACGTTGTCGTGCCAGCGGTTGATGACAATGGAAAACACCACATCCTCCCGGCCCTCCGGCATTCGTACGCGTACATAGGCAAGATTGGACTGCTTGCCGTTGGCGGTACGGATAAAGGCCGTTCCCGGCACGGAGACGGCTCGAAACGCCTGAATGTAATCCGCTTCGCTTTCATAGCGCACTGGCAGTTCCGGCCTCTTTTCGTCTGCTTGAAAATAGTTTATGGGGTCAAATCCTATCCCCGTATTGTTTAGCAGGTGGTTCCGAATAACCGACTCGGTAAATTCGCGCTTGGGATCGCCGGAGGCATAGTGTACGGCGGTCGTCATGGATGAGGGTTTATAGTACAGTTTGTCTTCGACCAGCCGGCTCAGATTTTTGTTCCAGGCGCCAAAGAGCTTTTTACGCTCCGATTTGGGCATGAAGTCGAGAAAATAGCTCTCCCCCTCCACACGCAGCCGGTCCATATAGCGCCGAACGTTGGTCTGATGGCCGACATTGCCAAAGACGTCGAACCCGGCAACCAGCGCGTAGTAGATGCGCTCGAAGAGCGGGTAGTCGATGACCCAGAGCGTCTTGGGAAGATCGCCGAGCGCACCTTTGTGCACCGAGGCGCTATCGAAATGACGGTAGACCGTCAGCAGCGGCGCATCGTTGGCTTCTTCTCCGCGCCAGATGGCGTCGTACCCCAACCCGTCGGTATAGATCATGGCATACAGCCCTTCTCTTCGCTTGTAGAAATCGATGGCACGCTTGATGTACTCGTCGCTGAGCAGCCGGTAGGCTGGGAAATTACTGCCGGTCTCGGTCGGCAGCGCGAGGTTGTTTGTATTGAACGCCAGCAGGTTCGGATACTTCAGACTCAGATCGTATTTGGGGTCGAGAAACATCACCCAGAAATGGTCGTTGATGACGTTCAGAGCCACCTGCCCCTTGCAGACAGGTCCGCGGATAAAGGTGCGGATGATGTACTCGGAGTGGTCGAGCAGGAAATGGTAGCGCGCCATCGCAGGAATCTGGACGAAGCTGACGAAGGGATTGGCCGAACGTTTCGGATCGTAATCCGTTATATGCGGCGCTTCAGGCCATGCTACGTCGATAAAACGGCTTTTGATGCGGGCGAGTTCATCGGGGCTGAGGGGAAACACCATGTGCGTCTTGTGGACAATCGCTGCATGAATCTTTCGGAAACGGTAGTAGAATTTCGCCGTGCCGGGATCGTCGTATGGGCGGATGGTCGGGATGATATCGATGGCGTGCGGGGAAGACGTACGCGAGCGTACCAGTTCGAAAAACTCTTTTTGTGTTCCCTTGAAATCAATATGCGCCAAAAAAAGATGCTCGTAAAGATAACGCGCGGTCATGACATGTTTGGGGTCCGGATCGTTAAGGAATTGCTCCCATTCGGAGATCTGAGCCGCCGCAGCCGGGGACGGTGACGTCAAAACCGCCTGCTGCGCCGGCGTAGGCCCTTTGGCCCCCTGCTGCAGCCACTGCGCAATGGTTGTAAACTCCGATTCGGTCAGTTCGGGAAACCCGTAGGGCATTCCCCGCTCAGGATGTTCGTCCAGATACTCGGCGATCTCGTCGCGGTCTTTCGGACAGGTCAGTTCATCTTGTTCCGGGCTGTAGGCACCGACGCTGCGCGGCGTTTTTCGCTTGGCATCCAGTAGGGTGATGAGCATGGCATCGTTAAAGCCCTCTGCGGCATGGTTGTCGGTCACGCTGAAAAACCCGTGTTGCTTATGCCACGCTTCCGCACTGTTTGCATCGATCAAGAGGCGGGTCGGGTCGGCGGCTTCGAGACGCTCGGCATTATAGACCTCGGCTTTGGTCGCACCGCGCGCCACCCCCTCGTAAGCGCTGAACTTTAGCTGACAGGGTGCATTGTAGCAAGAGTGGCAGACGACGCAGCGCTTGTTCAAGATGGGCTGAACATCTGCCACATAATCAACATTGGCAGCTGCATTCACAACAGGTACAGGCGGCAGAGGTTTTGGAGCACACCCCGTCAACACAAGGAACATTGAAATAGATGAGAAAATATAAAACCTGGTCATAGAATGAAGTTTATCGTAATCTGGCTACAATATAATTGCTTTTAATCAGTGTAAAAAGGAGCGTGTGTGAGACGGATACTATTACTTATTCTTCTCTCAACATTTACGTTTGCGGCAACACCAAAAATCTATTCGACCATCGGTGATCCTGTTTATAAAAGTGTCAATGCAGTTCGCATCCTTAGCAGTTATAAAACTTTCAAGGCCGACCATAAACTTTTTTTCAACTATGTACTGGAAGCTGAAGCAGCGAAACAGGAAGGGTTTTTGTTGGACAAATACCGTATGCTCCCCGAAACAAAAGGACGCTCCAAACTTTATCTCGAACTGCTAAGACACCTTGGCGTGACCAACAAACAGATTGCAAAAATCGTCAAAGAGACAATGCTGCGCACCATTGCTCTGCATCATATCAATACCTATCGTGCCATTAAAAAGAGCAGGCATCCCGTTTTGAGACAGGATCCTGAACTACGACACGCCATGAAACAATTTGAAGCCAGACTGGCTCGGGAAAGAAAAAAGCAAAAAGAAGAGAAAGCGGTAAAATATGCATCATATCTGCGCTCTTATGGTAATCTTAAAGGACATTGGCAAACCACTGCGGATTCCAATGAACGGATCAGCTTTGTATTCTCAAGTAAAACTCATTTGCGTGTTACGCAAACCAGAAACAACAGATCCAGCATCTTTGAAGGTGCATGGACAAGTGACCAAAAACATATTATTTTCAATATCGCAAAAACCATCAATCAATCCGAAAACGGCACTACGCATTCACGCACTACTTCCGTCAGACTTTATTACGTGATCAATAGTATCGACAGACAAAACATAACACTTTTAGACACTCGCCGGAATAAAAAAATTGAACTGCACAGAAAAAGGAGATAACAGATGATTAAAATTGCAGTCATACTGCTGGGACTGATGCTACTGTCAGGTTG
>JANTHE010000039.1 GCA_024762585.1 Sulfuricurvum sp.
TCCCCACCCTTTTTTCATCCAGTGACCCACTACAGGCATCGGAAGCATAAAAGCTTTTTTGTCATTGCGGAACACAAACCCAGCACCGTCTCCCGTGTCCATGACACATAGGATGTTCAAGTGTTCCTGATAGCCTTTGCGCTTGGCGGATCCCTGATCGCGCTGTACAATATTATAGGCGATGTTTTTAGCCATCACTTCTGCAACATGCCCCTGCTTGGCACGCCAGTCAGGGCCTTCGAGTGCAGCAACATCGCCGGCAGCATAGACGTTGCTGACTTCACCGTCAATGATGACTTCGCTGTAGTCATTGATGGCAACAAATCCCGCTTCATTCGTCGGCAAGTCCGAATCTTTGATAACCTGATGTCCATCGCCTGCGGGAATGAACATGGTAAAATCCGATTCGATTTTACTGTCATCTTCTAGCACAACACCGTCGGCTTCAAACCGTTTTATCTTCTTGCCGAACTGCTTTTTGAATTGGTTGCGTTCAAACATTACGTCCATCATTCCCAACGCCTGTTCACCCATGCGTGCACCCGGTTTGGCCATCGGTGCGAAAAAGGTCATTTCAAAACGGTCACGAATTCCTTTTTTCTTCAGCAGGTTGTGGAGATTGAAAAAGACTTCGAATCCCGGACCGCCGCGAACAGAAGAGCTGTCTTTAGGGTTTCCGCCGAACCCAAAAGCGATTTTTCCGCTCCCTTTTTCAATCAAGGCATCAATGCGTCGTTTTATCTGCGGGGCTTCGAGCGGATCGCCACAGATAGAGAGGGTATTTTCAATTCCAGGATGCTTCATTTTGTGCGCCCCGATTGCGACGACAAGATAGTCATATTCGTCAAGTACAGCTCCTGAATTGAGCGTTATACGGTTGGACTTTGCTTCTATTTTTGCAACACCGTCAATGATGAGATGAAACCCATGTGCCCGCTGCAGGTCGTGCAGGTCAATTTTAACATCTTGCATCGTTGCATCGCCGGTTGCCACCCAAATGGAAGTAGGGTAGATGTAAAAGTAATCCCGATCACTGACCAGTGTGACATCATACCCTTCGCGCTTCAGATAGGCGGCTGCATCAACCCCGGCGAATCCGCCTCCCAGTACCACAACTTTTTTCATCGTATCTCCTATAAGGAATAAATATGAGAATTATAAGTTATTGACGATAAAATTAATATTAAACTATAGTTATTTCGTCAAATTGCAGTAAATGGTCCGTCAGGTTATCGGTGAGGAGTGGTTTGTAAAACAGGTTTCCCTGTATCTTGTCACAATTAAGTCTGTTTAAAAGAGTGAATTGTGCCTCGGTTTCTACCCCTTCGGCAATGACATCGTAGCCAAGCTCATGCGACATGGCGATGATGGATCGGATGATGGCCTGATTGCGCTCATCATCTTCGTTTTCGATAAAACTCTTATCGATTTTGACCGTGTCTATGGTCAATCGGCTCAGGTAGCTCAGCGAAGAGTACCCCGTTCCAAAATCATCGATACTGATGTGAATGCCGTAATCATCGAGTGCTTTCAAGTGTTTACCGGAATCGGGATCGCCGAGTTCAATCATCTGACTTTCAGTGATTTCGATGCCGAGATAACGCGGAGAAATCTGATGTGTTTCAAGCACTTTTTTCATGTACTCAATAATACTTTCATCTTTGAGAATGGAGGAGGTTACATTGATATCGATTCGTATCAGAGGGATATTTTTGGAGCGCCACGTTTTGAGGAGTTCTATAGCAGAATCGATCGCTTTTCGTGTCAGTTCAGACATCATATTGATTCGTTCGACCGCCGCAAGGAAAGTCGCCGTTTTTACATACTGCATGGTATCAGAGTTTTTCCAGCGTGCCAGCGCTTCACAGCTTACGATCTTTTGGGTGCTCGCATCGAGTTGCGGCTGGTACATAAAATGGATGTCATCGGAGAAAAAACTCTTGCGCAGCATCGTTTCCATATAGAGCTTTTCAGACATCTCCTGCATCAGCGATTCAGAAAAATATGCATAGCAGTTTTTTCCTGCCTGTTTGGCCTTGTACATGGCGGTATCCGCATGTTTCAACAGCGCATCAATACTTTGGCTGTTTTTGGGAAACAGGGATATGCCGATGCTTGCACTGACAAAAAGATCTTTGTTGTTGATTTCAAAAGGGCGCCGCAGTACGGAGATCATTTTTGATGCAATGTGGGTCGTAGCATACTCATCATCTCCATATTCCAGTGTTACAATGAATTCATCGCCGCCGAATCGTGCAATAAAGTCATAATCGCGTAGTACAGATTTTAGTCGGCTGGATGCCTCGATAAGCAGTTCATCTCCATAATGATGCCCATAGGTGTCATTGATGACTTTGAAGTTATCCAGATCAATAAAGAAAATAGCGAACTCTTTTGGATTACGTTCGGCTTTTCTAAGCAGTTCTGCAAGATGTCGATTGAGATAATGGCGGTTAGGAAGATGTGTCAGTGCATCATAATCTGCAAGTTTTTTCAGTTTCTTCTCGGCCTCTTTTTGACGCGTCATATCGATGTCAATGGTATAAAATTGGGGTGATTGCCCAGTTCTGTCGAGCAGGATGGAAGATGTTTTTACGGTGAGTAAATGGCCGTTTCTATGTAAATGCTGGCGAATCGCCGGCAGTATTTTTTCATCATGATAGAGCCAGTTGGAGAGTTTTGCATTGAACGTTTTGCGTTTTTCCGGGGGTAGAAGAAGTTCATCTATCGCTTTTCCCAATGCTTCTGACGCTGAATAACCGTATAAAATTTCACTTTGTCGATTCCAATAGTTGATTTTTCGTTTTGCATCAAATCCCTGTACCGCAACCGTAGGCATCTGGTTCAGCAGCGCACGAAAATGATGCCCTTTCTCTTCATGATAGTCAAAGGCACGCTGCTGCAGAGTGAAATCGATGTAGGAGCCCAGTATCCCCGTGATATTGCCATGTTCGTCTCGCAGAGGAGAGCGGTTGCTCAATCGCCAGAGGTTATGCTGTTTTTCAAGTTGATTAACCTGCTCTTGCCCATTGTTCATCACTTTTAAATCATTACTTTCGAAACTTTCGGCAAAATCTGACCATACCAGGTTGTGATCTGTTTTTCCAATGATGTTTTCAGGCTGGTTTTCATCCGCATCGTTGCAAAATAGTTTATTGCACCCCTCGTAGACCAGTTTTCTGTTTTTCCAGTATATTCGCACTGGCAGAGTTTGAATCATGTTGTCATAGAACGAGGTGTGTGCTTCGAGCATACCAAGTTTTGTTTGGAGTTCGTGATGTTCTTGCAGGCGCATGGTATGCCACATAACACGGCTCAGCATGTTGGAAAAATCAGCAAGGTTTACAGCGGTGTCTGCATAGGGTCTATCTGTATAGATACTGATGACACCGTCTGCACTGCTGCTGTTTGGATAATGTAGTGGTGCGGAGAGGACCGAAGCGATTGCCGAGAATTTCAGGCGCTTGTAAAACATGCTGTCCATTGGTGCTTCCAGTGCCCTGGAAAAAAGATGCGCCGCTTCGTTTGCAAATGCATACTCTGAAGGATTGGATGCTTCTGCAGAAGAGACAATATGCGAAACGGTATAGGTACTGTCTAAAAGAGGTGGAGCAGTATGATCGGAAATGAAAAATGGAATGACTTCACCCTGAGAGTTCTTCAGGCCAACCCAGATTGCTGCGATATCTTTTTGTGCCTCTAGATGTTCAAAGATACTTCGCAAAAAAGCGTCTGAAGGAAGATCAAGCATATAAAGACGATCTATTTTTTCATTCAAGAGATCCAGTATTTTCAATTGGACTGATTCATTTTCAGTCGCTGGAGGCTGCTCGGGTGTCGGGCTACTCTCTGGAGACGAGACCGCGGGAGCTTCATGATGTTTAAAAACAGTGTATCTGTGCAAATAGAGCAGGTACATTATAGTGAGAAAAAATCCTAAAACCAGAAGAGAGTCATCGCCTAACATTGGCGAAAGTTCTTTTGGAAATGTGTCAGGGAGTCTTTGGTGTTGCGCCATCAGGTTGAAAAGTTTTGTTGTGTGGATAAGAGCGTTCCCGACACCTAAGAACAGTAGGACTGCAACGAGGAGATGGAGTGCAATTGAGGCGTGTCTTGTCGCAGATAACATGATCGCAGCAACGGTGGTGAAAAGAACCCATAGTCCTGTCAAAATGAAAAGATTGGAAGTTGCCGATTCTATCATTTATAGCAAATTCAAAAAATGAAGATTGGAAAAGTACATTGCGTAATCGATCAAAAAGAGTCCTTAAATAATGCCGTTTGCAGGAGAGTATGTGGTCTATCAATCATGATGTACAATTATCTGCAAACTATTGTTAATTAATGATAAATTTACGTCAATTGACACTTTGATTGATCGGTTATCAAAAAATATATTAGAAGAACAAAGTTCGAAGTGGGCATTATTCATCACAGATTGATGAAAGGAATATATATGGAAAAAGCAATAGTGGGCGGCGGATGTTTTTGGTGTATCGAGGCGGTATACCGCCGGGTGAAAGGGGTCAAATCGGCTATAAGCGGTTATGCGGGAGGCGCGATGGCCAATCCGGATTACCGTTCGGTCTGCAGCGGAACGACCGGGCATGCGGAAGTGGTCGAGATCACTTTCGACCCCGAAGTGATCTCGTTCAATGAGCTTCTGGAGATATTCTGGGTCATCCACGACCCGACGACGCTTAACCGCCAGGGGGCGGATGCGGGTACGCAGTACCGTTCGGTCATCTATTATGAAAACGATGCTCAGAAAGCGGCGGCAGAAGCCTCGATCGCCGAAGCGCAAAAAGCGTTTGACGCACCTATTGTGACGGAACTGTCGCCCGCACCGGAGTTTTATCCGGCGGAAGCCTATCATCAGAATTACTACGACCTCAATCCTGCCCAGGGGTACTGTCAGGCGGTCATCGCACCGAAGGTGCAGAAGTTCATGACGACGTTCAAAGAGAAGCTGGATGTTTGAAGCCGGTTTTCTGGGAACAAGGGCACTGTGGTTCATGGACCTTGTCACTTTCTGGTTTGCCGTCTTGCCGTTTTTGATGGCGCTGGCAATTCTGTTTGCCGTCATGAAAAAGTATATAGTGCATATGCGCCTGCAAACAGTGGTGTTCGTCATCACACTGCTGATGGTGGTACTGTTCGAAGTCGGTGTGCGCCTCACGGGCGGTTTTGCCGCATACGCCCAGCACAGTACGCTCGCCATTGAAGCGCTCTCAGCCCTGCTGGCCGTGCATATCCTCATTGCCGTGGCAGCGGTCGGGGGCTGGTCGTGGCTGTTGATCGATTCTGTCCGAAGATACCGCGGTTCAGGTACGGTCAGTGCTGCACATAAACGCTATGGCCGATGGGTGTTCGCAGGAATGACGACGACCTCGATACTGGGCGTGCTGATCTACGTGCTGCTCTTTGTGGTCTGAGATGTGTTTCGTTATCTTTATGGCCGTCGGTGCATTCGCCGTTTCGCTGTGGCTGCACGGCAATCTGCTCTACGGGGCATTGACCGGAAGCATTGCCCTGCTTTTTCTTTTTTTCTTTGTCAGAAAAATGGTCAAAAACGGCCCCTGTATCTTCGGCAATCGTAAGGATTGCTGAAGGGTACCATCTAAAGCCTGCCCTGTTTGACCAGTGACAGGACCATCGCCAGCGAATAGCCGTCGTTCTCGTAGCCGTCCTCGATGCAGCTCTCGCATTTGTCGCCCATGGGGCAGTCGTTGTTCTCTATCATCTCCTGCACGCTTTTGAAGTCATGTTTTTTGATGCATTCGGCAATCTCTTTCATGTCGAGCGAGTTGCAGATGCAGATCATGCGGTCGGTATCGATCATGGTTGATCCTTGGCAAGTTGTTTGGCCAGTGTGACGCATGCGTCGACGGTCGGCTCGGGTGCGACATGCACCCGGTGGCCGTCTGCGGCCTTTTGCGTGGTGGTTCCAATGACGACGAGCGTATGGGTCGGCAAGAGACGATAACGCTGTTCAAAGCACCGCAGGGCAGAGGGAGAGGTGAAGATCAATACGGCTTCTTCGGGAAGTTCGGGCTGTGGAGCTTCGGCGTTGCAGACGGTTTCGTAGACGACGGCTTCGTCGATGGCAGTACCGGCTTTGCGCAGACGTTCGGCAAAGTCGGACGCGACGACTTTGGGCCGGGCATACAGCCAGCGCAAGTGCGCGTAACGCTCACGGATCAGGTCATAGATGGCATCGCCGTACCCGTTTCCGGTTTCAATCACGTCTGCCCCGTACGCGGCTGCCGTTTTTTTCGTGGCGCTTCCTACGCAGATGACGGGGAGGGTTTTCCACGCCGCATCGATCCGTTCCATCGCCTCCGCACCGTTTTTCGACGTGAGAATGATGCCGTCGTACCGGCTGAAGTCGATGGCGGGTGTCAGCCACGATGTCCCCAGCATCGGCAGATGTATAACGGCCTTGTCGTTCGGGGACGTATTCGATATCAGGTAGATGGGATACATATGAAAGTATACCGACTCCCCGTGGATGAACGGGAGAAGGAGACGCTTTGAATGAAGGTAATGACAGTATAAACCAAAAGTGTTACAGAAAAGTTAACGGTTGTGACGGCACTCGGGACAGACGCCGACCATGACCGCCTCGCTGCCGGACACGATGTAGCCGCTGCGTTTTTCGGCTTCGGCTTTCACGTAGGAAAGATCGATTTCAATATCTTCAATCTTACCGCACCGGCTGCAGTGCAGATGAATGTGAGGCGCTTTTTTAACCTCGAAGACACTTTTATGCCCGGAGATTTTGACCTCTTCGAGCAGGCCGTTCTGTGTCATGATGGCAAGGTTCTTATACACTGTGGCAAGCGAGACGTTCGGATGGCTCTCTTTGACCTCGCGGTAGAGCATGTCAATGTTCAAATGCCCGTAGGTGTTGAGGCTTTCAACGATTTTGAGCCGCTGCGGCGTGACTTTGAGGGTATGCGCGCGCAGATTTTCGGCAATGGCTTCTTTATTCATGATGGCATTAAAACATCTCTTAGGTAAAAAAGCCAATAATAATTGAGACGAAAAAATCTTTGTTAGGCTGAAGTAAGATTAGGCTCTGTTTTATTTAAGGATAAAGTTTATCGTTTACTGGCATAATGCCGGCAAACTGAACAGTTAGGAGAGGATGATGATTAAAAAAATAACAACAGCAGCGTATCTGCTGGCGACCTCGGTGATGGCCGATCAACTGGCCGATCAGGCCAAAGCGGCAGGGCTGGCCCCGATTCCCAAAGCGACGGCGGCGCTTTACAAAATGGTCGACAACCCCGACAACAGCATGAACGCGGAAAAAGTGGAGCTGGGCAAAAAACTATTCTTTGACCCGAGGCTCTCCAAAAGCGCTCTGATCAGCTGTAATACCTGCCATAACCTCGCAACGGGCGGTGTGGACGGCGTCCCGGCGGCGACGGGGCATATGTGGCGTCACAACCCGCACCACCTGAACTCGCCGACTGTTTACAACGCTGTCTTCGCTTCGCGTCAGTTCTGGGACGGACGTGATCCGGATCTGGAGGCGCAGGCGCAGGGACCGATGCAGGCGCCGCCGGAGATGGCGGCAAAACCGGAGCATGTGGCAGCCGTCGTCAACTCGATTCCAGGGTATGTCCGGGCATTCCGCCATGCGTACAGCAATCCGGAAATGAAACCGACGTTCAAGGACGTGGCGGATGTCATCGCCGTGTTCGAACGCACGCTCGTAACACCTTCGCGTTTCGACGAGTACCTCGGGGGCTGCGACAAGGCACTGGGCAAAGAGGAGAAAGCGGGGCTGAAGACCTTTATTGAGAAAGGGTGTACGAGCTGCCATACGGGTGTGGCAGTCGGCGGCGGTATGCAGCCTTTCCCGTTGATGGGCAAATTCAAATACGCCGACGTGGGTGACTTCAAAGGCGACGCCAACGGGTTGGTCAAAGTACCGACACTGCGCAACATCGACGAAACGGCACCCTATTTTCACAACGGAACGGTCTGGAGCCTCAAAGAAGCCATCAAGATCATGGGCGAAACACAACTGGGCATCAAGCTGAGCGATAAGGAAACCGCGAGCATCGAGACGTTCCTGAAATCACTCAACGGCGAAAAACCTGCGGTCGACTACCCGCAGCTGCCGGCACGCACCGACGCGACACCGCTGCCTGATTTGAACTAGCGTGTGGCGTTACCCTCCTGCAAACTCCAGGAGGACGGTCAACGCTTCTTTTTCGCTATAGATAGAAAGTGAAGTCCGTAGCGGACTTTTTTGCCGCCGCATGGCACCTTCGATTGAGTGAAAGACATGGTAGTGTGTTTTGCTGAACGGCGCTTTGAGAAAACGGATGCGATGGCGGATGATCATCGATGCCAAAGCATCCAGCACAGCATAATAGACACTTTTGTTGATGGTGCGCTGTAAACGGTAGTCGCTCATCAGCTTTATGTTTCGGATATAGGTGTCGCGTTCAAGCTGCGAACAGGAGTGCGCGAGGTTTGCACGTTCGATTTCATGGGCGATTTCCGCTTCTTTTTTTGCAACCCACATAGGCACAGTTTCATCGATGTCCGGACAGTAGTGCCGCACCGTCTGCAGTAGAGACTCCCCATCTTTGGGCTGGTGATCGGATTCGTAGGTGAAGGTGTGCCCATCTTCTCCGTAATCGTGGTCCAGCGCTTCGAGGAGCGTAACGGCAAATGGCAGATAGCTGTATTTGTCCGTCTTTTTCCAATCCAGCGTCACACCGGTTTTGGAGATCAGCACTTTTGGCCCTGCGTATTTGAGTGTATACATGTATTTGCTCCTGCTGTTAGAGGTGCCTGAAAGATTTTAGAGATTATAGTACAACTTCTTTTCCAGTCGGTTACAAACCGGTGAAGCTGGATGGATGGAAATGCGGCATCTATGCTACAATCCACCTATGAAGCATTTATTATTCTTTTTGATACCGTTTATATTGTGGGCGACAGATCCCGAACCCACCGTGAACGAAACCAAACCAGATGCCAAAGAACAGAGCGTCCAAAAGCATTTTTACGCTCCGGACGAAGTCTCCGAAGCCGGCATTACGCTTAAAAACGAGCTGGCCGATATCAATGCTTCATTGGTGCCATCCAAGGAGGTTGCCGATACAGAAGCGGCACTGCCGGCTTATATTGAGGCACTCGAAGCCATGCGCTCAAAAATTGCGGACTCCGGACTGCATGACGTTTCGATCAAAGCACTGACGCGCGGACTGGAACAGGCACAAGTGTATGCCGATGAGCTCGATGGCTACGAAAAGACGCTGCAGGACGAAATCGATGTGCATAAACACGCCATCGAGAAGCTCAAAGCGGTCGAAGATATCTGGGTGGCGACGCTGCAAAACGCTGTTTCGGAGAATGCACCGGATGCGATTGTGGAGCGTATCAATAAAACGTTGGTCAATATCGCACTGGTGCGCGATACGGCCAAGCACTCCTATGACAAGGTGCTGACATTTATGGATATGGCTGTAGCCGAACATCAGAAGCTTGAAACGGTGATGAAGGAGGCCAGGCAGCAGCGCACCGATCTTGAGTCACGTCTGTTTGTGCGCGACAGCGAGCCGCTGATGGATGCGCTGATGCAGAGCCATTTCGAAGTCGGGGCATTTTTGACAGCACTTGGGCGGACGTTCAATGATATAAGGCAGACATATTTTGCCTTTTATAAAAACAACCGGGACAGTTTTGCACTGCATCTGGTCGCGACGCTGTTTATTTTGAGTGTGATGCTTTATCTCTATATAAAGGAACGGCGCGGAACGCTTTTTATCAAGTACGACGACAGTATTCGCGGTTCGCTATCATTTGTACGCAGCCCTGTTGCGGCCACTGTCGTTTTGTCAGTGCTTATCATTGCCGCAATCTATCCTGAACGCCCTGCGGCTGTTGCTTATTTTAATGTGTTGATAGCACTGATGGCGCTGTTGTGCATTATCTATCGCAGCGCCGACAGGAAACTTATGGGCTACGCCTTTTTGCTGGCCGTGATGTTCGCGATAGGCGATCTGGTTAACCAGGTCATAGGGTTTGAAGCGGAAATACGCCTGATCTGGTTCATACTGACATTGGTTTTAATGCTGGCGCTTTTCACTATTTTTCGTCCGGGCGGCCTGCTGGAGCACTATGAGCCGAAACGATGGCTGAAGCTGGTGCTCAGACTCGGGCCGTTGGCGATCTTCTTGCTGGCGGTTTCACTGCTGGCCAACCTGTTTGGTTATTATCATCTTTCGCACAAGCTCTCAAACGCCACACTGATCTCGCTGACGATCTTTATGGCGTTTGGAGTCATTGCCATGGTGCTGGGCGGTCTTATTACGATGTTCGTGCGCCGGCGCTCGCTGGAGTCGAAGCATCTGCTTGAAAGCTATGCACTGCAGATTGAAAACAATCTCAAGTTTATCGTCAATGGTTTTTTGGTGCTCTACTGGCTCTATCTCGTATTTAAGCAGTTCGAAATTTCCAACTTTGTCGCAGAGTGGTTTGCTGAGTTGATGGCCATGTCATGGCAGATTGGGGACGTAACGATTTCCGTGGGTTCGCTGGTCGATTTCATCATCGTGCTGGTCTTGACAACATTCCTGACCCGTTTTGTGCGTATCGTCCTTGACCTTGAGCTGTTTAGCCGGTATGAGTTCCCGCGCGGCGTTCCGACGGCGATTCAGATGATGATCCGTTACCTTATTATTGGGGTAGGCATTTTGCTGGCGCTCTCCGTATTGGGCATCAAGATGAGCGACCTCAGCCTGCTGGCCGGAGCACTGGGCGTAGGTATCGGTTTCGGCCTGCGCAATATTATGGCAAATTTTGTTTCAGGACTGCTGATGATTTTCGAACGTCCGGTACAGCTGGGCGACGTGGTAGAGGTCGATGAGGTCTTTGGCGATGTACAGCGCATCGGTGTGCGAGCGACAACCATCAAGACTTACGACGGTTCGGAAGTGATCGTTCCCAACGCCGACTTCATCACAAAAGAGGTCATTAACTGGACACTGTCATCGAAACTTCGACGGATCAAGATGGCCTACAAGGTCGCTTTCGGTAATGACCCTAAAGAGGTGATAGAGATCATCAAAGGTGTACTGCTCAAACATTCGGACGTCAAAGGTGATCCGGAACCGAAAGTACTCTTTGAAGGGTACGGGGATTACTATTTGGAATTTACCGTCTATTTCTGGGTCGAAGACCGCCTTCTCGACATCAAGAGCGAAACGGCTATTGATATTTATGAAGCGCTGAGTGAGGCCGGTGTCAGGATGCCGGTGCCGCAGGTGCGGTATGAAAATAATCCATTACCACATTAATTACCTTAGTTTAAGGAAATTACACCAAGCTCTCTGCAGATGAGATTATATATGAAAGATGGAACAATTTCCTAACTGATGATGCAAGAAGTTTATTGCTTATTGCATACACTTATTTCATAATATCATACCCTGCCATCGGCACAACAGTCCCTTCGGTTGTACTGTATACAATGACATCCACTTTTACGTCGTTGGCAATAGCTTCAATTTCACTAGGGATATTAGTAATTGTCTCTGGGGTGCCATTTCCAATTTGGACTGTCATTCCGTTGCCAATCTTGATCTTATCGGCCTGCGATGATTTTGTGACCGCACATGCTGTTGCATTATCAGTGATTGTGTACTGGACTCCATCGGCATCTTTGATGTAGATATTATCAGAAAATGTTTGACCTGTAAGGTTGACGACATGTACACGATTACTGTTGGTGGAATCTGTCAGATAACCATCCTGATTACACGTTGTCGCGGCATACAGATACGGCCCACCGCTGCTAAATTTGTGCGCATGACCTCCATCATAAGATACCGTCGTACTCTTCTGGTCAATCAGATAATAAGCCTCTGCTACTTTATTGTGAGCAGCAAGATATTTATCACCCTTGTCTGTTACAGAAACAGTGATTCCACCACCTGTTCCATTGACTACATAAATGGCATTTGTCCCTAGCAAATCTTTAACAGCATCTTCAACACTGCACCCACCCAATAGCAACAAAGCACTTGCTGCCAAACTTGTCATAAGCTTAATTTTCATAATGGACTCCTTATCCTCAGATAACCTATGATAGC
>JANTHE010000040.1 GCA_024762585.1 Sulfuricurvum sp.
GTTCGAGCGGGTCGCACGCGGCAATTTCTGGTACAAAACAAAAAAAGCGCTGGCCTCGCTGACGGGCTGAAAACGTCATCTCAAAAAAAGGAAAATCAATGGCAAAAGTAATGTTACGTGACAACGGTGAGGGAAAAATTCTCTTTTATGTAGCGAAAAAAGATATGGAAGAGATCATCGAGACACTGGAGTTCGATTCAGACGAAAAATGGGGCGGAAACGTCAACCTGACCAACGGAGATGTCTGGTTTATCGAGCCGGCACCGAAAAAACTGCCCAACGAGGTCAACGCAAAGATAATTACCCGGGGCGAAGATTAATTTCCCAAAGAGTCATGCTGACTCCCTGGGCCCTCTCAGTTATTCAAAACTTGCAAAACTGCTGAAGTGGTAATAGACCATTCCTGCACCGCTTTCACTGACAATCATCTCGGGATTTTTTACAGATAAATGGGCTTGATAGTATAGCGTGGACATCATTGCCTCCTTATGTATTTTATAGAAAAATGCATAAGGTGTTCTAGATATCAATGCCGTATTTTTTGATTTTGTAGCCGATCTGGCGCGGAGTCATCTCCAGTTGCGCCGCCGCCTTGGTCTGGATGCCGCGGTTCTCCAGGAGGGCCTGGATGATGGCCTCTTTTTCCATATCGTGCAGGGTCGCCTTGGTAAGCGTCTGCGGTTCCGAGGGTTCGGCGGCCGCAGCTGTCTCCTGCGCTACTTCGGGCTTGGGAGCCTCCTGCACAGGCGGATTGTAGAGTTTTTGGTAGTTGAACGGCAGGACATGATTGAGCATCTCCGGCTGGACCTCGCCCTCGGGACAGATCAGTACGAGCCGCTCCATCATATTTTGCAGTTCGCGGATATTGCCGGGCCACGGGTAATCCAGCAGCAGTTCCATTGCCGCTTTGGAAAGCGTCATCTGTTTATGATGCTCTTTCATGAACTTTTTCATGTAGTGTTCGACGAGCAGTTTGACATCTTCGTAGCGTTCGCGCAGCGGTGGCAGATTGATGGGAATGACGTTGAGGCGGTAGAAAAGATCCTCGCGAAACTCCCCTTTTTTGACCATCTCTTCGAGGTTCCGGTTAGTGGCGGCGACCAGGCGGACGTTCACCTTGACCGTCTTGTTCCCGCCGACGCGTTCGAACTCCTGCTCTTGTAAAATGCGCAGCAGCTTGACTTGAAGCGAAGGGGTGATGTCGCCGATTTCATCGAGGAAAAGCGTGCCGCCGTCCGCCAGCTCGAACCGGCCTTTTCGCATCTCTTTGGCGTCGGTGAAGGCCCCTTTTTCATGTCCGAAGAGTTCCGATTCCAGCAGGGTTTCGCTGATGGCGGCGCAGTTGAGCTTGATAAAAGGACCATTGCTGCGTCGGCTGAGGTTGTGGACCGCAGTAGCAATGAGCTCCTTACCGGTTCCGGTTTCACCGCGCACCAAAATAGTGGCATCCGCCGGCGCCACGGTTTCGAGCATACTGAAAATTTGCCGCATTTTCGTGCTTTTACCGACAATGTTTTCAAATTTGTGATCGCCCAGCATCTCCTCTTTATAGTAGCTCTTGAGCTCCTGAAGCTCTTTGGTCTGTTTCATGTAGCGTTTCTGGACGGCCAGTGTACCGGCAAAAAGCGACCCGACAATGGTGAGCATACGCACAATTTCGTCGAAGTTCAGCGGTTTGTCGGCGCCGAGGTTGGCGGAGATGACACCGATGACCGCATCATCTTGTATGAGCGGTACGGCGACGTAGGAGATCGATTTTGTGTTGAGCGACCCCATTTTATTGAGGTAGTCTATGTGGTTGTGAATGTTTTCAATGACGACCGGTTCTCCGCCCTGCGCGGCCATACCTGTCGCACCCTCTCCGAGTTTGTACGTCGCGCGGAGTTTCTGCTGATCGCTGAGATCGATCGAGGCATAGAGCTCCAGCATAGAATCCTCACCCAGCAAAAACAGCGCGCAGCGATCCAGATAGCCGTGACGTTTGAGCAGCCGCATCCCCTGTTCGATAGTCTCGGTGAGATCTTCGGTACTGGCCAATGTCACGGCGATTTCGTACAGCAGTTCAATCTCTTTATAGGCAAATGTCAGTGCACAGGTTTTGCATTCCGGGGTATTTGGAAGTCCCGGTATATCGAATATCATCTTCTCTTCTTTTAATCATGGCAACTGAGTCTAGTGGCGAAGACAGAGTAAATGCCAATAGTGTTTTTAAAATTATAGTCAAAAGTTAGACCAAACACATACATTTTTGTAGTATAAAAATTAATCAGTTGTGGATGTTCAATCAGGAATATATTTTGCATGTATTGAAAAAATCTATATCATTTAAGGATTCCCATCATGGAAATTACAGTACACGGCACGGCAACACCTCTAATAGGAAAGCAGGTAGATATCGGTGCGGAAGCCCCAGCAGCCCGCGTGACAAAGCTTGACGGTTCACAGAATGTCATTGGCATGATCGCTCCCAACACGCAGCTGTTGATCGCGATTCCCTCACTCAAGACCGAAGTCTGCTCTCTGGGCGCTAAAAAGTTCAATGATCTACTAAAAAGCTACAAAAAACTTAATGCAGTGATGATCACGACCGACGATCCGGAGTTTGTGAAGGATTTTGCCGACAAAGAGTCGATCGATGCGGCGGAACTGGTAATTGACACCAACAAAAATTTTGCCAAGAAGTACGGCCTGCTCATTTCCGAGGGAAAACTGAAAGATCGGCTGGCGCGTGCTGTCTACGTCATTGACCGCGACGGGCTGGTGACGTATAAGCAGATTGTCCCCGAGATTGTCGACGAAGTAGATTATGATGCCTGCATTGAAGCGGTAGAGACACTGGTCAACGAAAAGAAAACCGGCCATTCGCACGAAGAGTGGATGTCGGTCTGAATCACGTTTGAGCGCGCAGAACATTTACGAAGCAACCTGTCTGACACCCGAGACGGTGTCAAATGAGAGCGGTTTTATTTCATGGGAGGAGCAGCCCAGCCTCTTTAAACGCTATCCGGCTTTTCTGAAGCGTATGGACTGCAGCGGTCAGCCTGTACTGCGCGCGCTGCATGCGGCGCGCAGTGTAACGGATGTGCAGGATTTTGACGGCACGCCCTATTATCGTCTGAGTACGCCATCGGCGGGCAATCTTCATCCCCTCGAGCTCTATGTTCAGCTAAGAGGCATCAAAGGGGTTGCATCGGGGATCTACCATCTCGATGCGGCGCACGACGAACTGGTTTTGATAGAAGAGGTCGGTGCGGGGCTTGAGCCGATGCTGGGGTATGCCCACCGGTTTGAAGGGGCATTGATCCTGTTCAGCTTTGTGCCGTACCGTTCCGAGTGGAAATATGGCGCGCGTGCATGGCGTTATTGCTATATGGATGCCGGGCATCAGCTCTCTGCCTTGCTGTGTGCGTTGAAGCATGAAGGTCTGGAGACTGCACCAACGCCGGAATTCGATGCGCAGGCGCTGCAGCGGTTCATGGGGTTCGGGCATCAGGAGTTCGCGGCACTGTCACTGGCGGTAGGGCGTGAAACCGACCGGCGCGCCCGGTCGGCAAAACGCCCCATAATGCAGGTGGCTCCCACGGATTACTGCCGCAGCGACGGGCGCGTGCCTGACTGGTTGGCGGCGTGTCCGACCCTGCGGTTCGATCCGTATCGGTTTGCCATTGACATTCCGCATGACCGGCAGCTTTCGCGCCGTTCGGCCCGGCAGTTCTCGGCAAAGGCACTTGAAGCAGGGGTCTTTGAACAGTTTTTGCAGTGGCAGGGTGATTCGTGCCCTGAAGGGATAAACGCGCATATGGTGGTTTTGGACGCCGATGAACGCAGCGGTATCTGGAGCAAGGGGACGCTGGTGCGCAGCGGCCGGTTTGGAGAGTCGGTGAGCGCACTGCTGGTCGGCCAGCGGTTCGTGGCGGAGGGTGCCGTCGTGCTGATCCTGACGACGACCGAATACAGTGAGACGCTGCAGCTTCAAAGTGCGGCTTTCTCGCAGCGGCTGGCGCTGCAGATGGCGGGACTCGGGGTCGGGTACACTGCGATCGGCGCCTTTTACGACCATGAACTGCAGACCTTTTTAACAACGAGTGACGCCATCTTGCATGTCGGCGTCTTTGGAATGGAAGACAATGAACGTAAAGACCATGAACAAAGTACACAGTGAGGAAGCACAGAAGATACTCAATATCTATCGCTTCTATCAAAAAGACGGCAACCTCTATCTTACGGCCGACGACGAAACACTCGACGCCATTTTCGAAGCGGTTATCGAGGCGATCAACGGCTGCGGACCGCTCAAGGCGACGCTGCCGTACAACGAATTTGTCCTTCCCAGCCGGTTGACTGCCGAGGGGGACCCAGGATGGGTAGGGCATTTCGAAGAACGGGACAACCGTCGCTTTTTTCTAAGCGATATCCACGATTATCTCTACCTGCTCTACGGAAAACGCCGATAGAATATTTCTTGCATTGGCGTATAGAAAAAAGGATAAGCTATGGCGATTGTTGTATTTAAAGACGACAATATCCGGGTGAAAGTTCCGGTGGGAATGAGTCTTCGTCAGGCTGCTATGAAGACCGGAGCCTCAATTGTATTTGGATGTCGAGTCGGAGATTGCACTGAGTGTGCATCACATGTTTCAGAAGGGATGATCTTGTTGAGTGACAAAACGGAAAAAGAGCTTAAAGCACTCGAAATGATCGAGAGTGACATTGCCGACTTGCGGTTGATGTGCCAGTGTACCGTGCGATGCGAAGAGGGCGAGATCGTCATCTCGCAGCAGTTCTGATGCCGGGCGTCCAGGCAGCGCTGAGCCCCAGCGTTCACTTTATCGGGGCATTTGATCCGATGATTCGTACTTTCGATATCATCATGAAGACGGCTAACGGCAGTTCGTACAACAGCTATATCGTTCGCGGCAGCGAAGGGGTCTGTATTATGGATACGGTCAAAAAGCAGTTTGCGGACCAGTTTTTTGAGCGTCTTGAAAAGCAGTGCAGCTATGACGAGATTAAATTTATTGTCCTGCATCATCTCGAGCCCGATCACTCGGGAGCACTGCTTGATCTGATGGAGCGTGCTCCCCAGGCGAAACTGATTATCTCCGGCCGGGCGGTCATGATGCTCAAAGCACTCGTCAAAAGCGAGATTGAGTACGAAGCCGTCAGTACGGGGAAAACCATATCGCTCGGGGATAAAACCATTACATTTTTGAGCACACCGTTTCTGCACTGGCCCGATACCATGAGTTCATACTTGCATGAGGAGAAGATTCTTTTCAGCGGCGATGTGTTCGGCAGCCATTACTATGACGAGCGGCTCTATGATGATGAAGTCGGTGATTTCAGTTACGCGTTTCGGTATTATTATGAACACATCATGCGTCCGTTCAAGCCTTACGTTCTACAGGCGCTGAAACTCTACAAAAAATATGAAATCGACGTCATTGCACCGCTGCACGGTCCGATCCTTCGCATGGATCCGCAGAGCTACATTGACAAATATGAAAAATGGAGTACCGGTGCGAAATATAAAAAGAGTATCGCAGGACGGAAGATTGTCTCGGTGTTTTATATGTCCAGCTACGATAACACGCTAGCAATGGCGGAAAAGATCACCGAAGGCGCGGATGCAGTAGACGGAATCGTAGCAAGTATGTACGACCTGGCGTCGCTGGAGGAGCAGAATATGATCGATCTGCTCGAAGAGTCCAATGCGGTCATTCTCGGATCACCGACCATCAACGGCGATGCCGTCAAACCTGCTTGGGACCTGTTGGCCTGCATGCCCTATCTGGAAAACAGCAGCAAAATCGGTGCGACGTTCGGCTCATTCGGCTGGACGGGAGAAGCACCGGATATGCTCCAGGACCGCATGCGATGGCTGAAGTTCCGGTTACCGGTCGATCCGCTTAAAATCAAGCTGATCCCTAACGATCAGGAGCTGATGCAGAGTTTCAATTTCGGACGTGAAGTCGCTGAAATTACCATGGGAAAAATGGTGGAGATGGAATTATGATACCTGAACATGAACTGATGTACAACGATGTCAAAAGCCTGCTGGTTTCCTATGCGCTCAACGATTATGCCGCCACCGTACTGGCCCCCATGGTCGCGCAGCGCTCACTGATGATGAATCACCTCTATGAGGACATGGGGTTCGAGAGCCGCACGGAGATGGGGAAATTTATGAAGCGCAATTTTCCGAAACTGGCGGGGGAGAAGCCCAAAGAGAAGCTGTGGAAAAAATATCTCTATGACCGAATCGGCTCCATCGCGCCCGCCTGTGCCACCTGTGACGATCAGCTCACCTGTTTCAAATGCATCGTCAAAGAGTTGAGCGCATAGTGCGCCGACTCAGCTTGTTTCAACCCTATCCCTGAAAGGAACCAAGACCCTTATGACCACCCCTTCGATATCGACGACTGAACTTTACGACCATATTGACACGCTGATTAAAACCGACACCCCACTGTTTATCCATGGAAGCCCGGGTATCGGAAAGTCCTATATTGTCGCAGATGTTGCCGAAAAGAACGATCTGGAGCTGGTCGATGTGCGGCTGTCGCAGATGGATCCGGTCGACCTGCGCGGAGTCCCGGCGATCCGCGGGGAGCAGACGGTCTGGATGCCGCCGGTCTTCTTTCCAAAAGATCCCGATTCCGAAGGCATCTTGTTTCTCGACGAACTCAACTCCGCTCCGCCGTCGGTACAGGCGGCCATCTATCAGCTGGTACTCAACCGCCGCATGGGCGAATATGACCTCCCAAAAGGGTGGCGCATCATCTGCGCGGGGAACCGCGTCAGCGACCGGGGCGTTGTGTTCAGACTGCCGACACCGCTGGCAAACCGGATGGTGCACCTGCATGTACAGGCGCGTTTTGATGACTTCAAGCTCTTTGCGCTTAAAGCCGGACTGCACCACTTTGTCATCGGTTTCCTGGGGTTCCGGCCTGATCTTCTGTCGACTGAACCGGTCGTCGAAGATGACGCCAACCCCGCATTCGCCACGCCGCGAAGTTACCATATGCTCTCCGCTATTCTCAAAACCGGAATGGATATCGGCAAGATTGCACCTATTATTTATGGAACTATCGGTTACGCTGCGGGAATCGAGTTCGTCTCTTACGTCAAGGTCTATGAAGAGCTTCCTGATGTCGCGGCGATCTACGAGGGGCACTATCCGCAGATCGAACAGCAGCCTGCACTGCTTTACGCGCTGGTCTCGGCTTTGGTGGAGTATTATGAGGGCAGCGATGCCCATAAAGAGCACCTCTTCGCCTTCAGCGAACTGCTGCCGACGGAATTCGGAGTCATGCTTGTCAAAGACGTGATCGTCAAGGACGAATCCATTGCGACGTATGCGGCGTTCGATGCGTGGCTGGCGAAGTATGGCGACTACATCCTCTGAATTATCGACGCGACTGGAAAAGATCCGTGTCCAGTTTCTGTTCGATCACCCTTTTCTGAGTGTCCTCGCACTCTCGCTGCCGATGCAGTTTCGTCAAAACCCCCACGAAGCGTTCGAAACCGACGGAAAGACGATCTACGTCGACCCCGTCATGGCGGACACGATTGCCGAACCGCAGCTCAAATACATCTATGCGCACACCCTGCTGCATATTCTGCTAAAACACCCTTTCCGCATGGGCGGGCGCGATCACAAGGTGTGGAACCGCAGCAGCGATATCGTCATCAACTTGCTGCTGGATGATTTCGAGCGCGTCGGCGAACGGCCGGAGCATGAAGTGATGATGAAAAAGTACCGTGACCGCAGCGTGGAAGAGGTCTATAACGAGCTCTACCAGGAGAACCCGGAGGGGGAGGGAACACCGGACGACGAAAACCCTCAGGAGCAGAAACAGGACCTCATAGAGAGCGAGGGCGATACCGAGGCGGCCATGGAGGAGATCGACGCGCTGATCGTGCAGGCCATGGGGGCGGCGCAGAAACAGGGCAATATTCCCGCGTCCTTTTTGGAAGTGATCAGCGAAGTGATCCGTCCCAAAGTGGACCTAGAGACCCTGCTGCACACCTACATGACCGAGAGCTTTTTCGACAAGCAGAGCGATTTCTCTCGTCCCAACCGCCGTTTTATCCACCAGGAACTCTATCTGCCCGGTTACCGGCAGGAGCGCAACCGACTCAATCTCTATATTGCGCTCGACCGCTCCATGAGCATCAGCCGCGATACCTTCTCGAAGTTTCTGGGCATCATCGACTCCGTGCTGCGCATCAGCACCGATTTCAAGGTAACGGTGATCCCGTTTGACGACGAGGTGGACCGCACGAAAATCGTCAGCTACGACGCGCAGGAGATCAAGCCGGAAGTCGCGTTTGAGAAAGGCAACGGGGGAACGCTGTTCGCTCCGGTGATTGAGTATCTTAAAACCGTCGATGGTCTGGGGGCGACCCTGATGGTACTCAGCGACGGTTTTTTCAAGATCGAGCAGGCGTCGCAGCTGCCGACACTGTTTCTGGTCAGCGAGAAACGCAATATGAAACGGTTCGAGCCGTACGGCGATGTCTTCTATTTCGATCTATGATAGGTGTATAAAAGCACGAATAGTGCGCGGGCTTCCCGCCGAGGGAAACTCAGCGTTAGCGTAAGCAGCCGGACTTGGTTCGGATGCTGTGAAGGATAGATATGTATGACCTGAGTTACAAGGATGAGATCGAAGCGCTCAAGGACGAGCCCGATTTCGAAATGCGAGGCGATGCGCTCTATATGCATCACGAGGATGACGAAGCGCGGCTGGAGTGGGCCTTTTATCGCCCTTCGGGCTCGCATCCCGATCAGGTGAGCGACAAAAATGTCATGGTCTCCATTATGGCGTTCAACCATTCTCGGCTGGGGCCATGGGAGCGTTTTACCCGGCTGCATCCGCAGGTGATTGCCGAGGAGCGTCTCAGGGTAAAGGTGCGCAACCGGAGCCGGATGCTCTTTCGGGCCATGGTCGATGATGATTTCACCGAACTGGTCCGGGTGTTGGAGTTCGCTCCGGTCTTCTTGGAGATGGCCTGTGATCAGATGATCAACGGCCGTATATGGAATGATCACTATGCCGACCTTGCCGCGGCTACGACTTTTTTGAATATGGTCGAGAAGCGGATGGACGGCCGGCTGGCCGAAGGGGTGCGCCGAAGGCTGCAGCCCATAGAGAAGTTTACCTATGAGCAGGCCAAAGCCTATCTGGATACAGTGAGTTCGCAGGCACAGAACTTGCATGGTTTTATCAAAGAGCACTATGCCGAGCAGTATGGCGTGTGGATTGAACGCACCCAACTGCACCCGTTACAGCGCATAGCACTGCAAAAAACGATTAATACCCTTAAGGAGTGACGATGAGTGAGAGCATCGACAAGACGCAGATACTGCGCAGCGTAATGAAAGCCATCTATAACCTGGCGGATGAAGACAACTACAGCGTCTATGAAGCCGAAGATATTGCAAACTATCTCGGGCTGGATCGCTCGCAGGTCGACGAGGCGATCGATACGCTCTGGAGCGCCGGATGCCTCAACCACTGCATGACCGAGGAGGACGACGGCACCACGACCTACTGCCTCACGGATAAGGCCATCGATATGGTAGAGATGGGATGAACCTCGTCCTCTTTTACGAGAAACCGGGCTGCGCTACGAATGCCAAACAGAAAAAAGTCCTGCTCGACGCGGGCTGCATGCTGATAGAACAGAACCTGCTGGCGCTCAGGATGACCGCAGACGAGCTGCTGACCTATCTTAAAGCCCGACCGGTGAGGGAGTGGTTCAATCCCAATGCCCCGGATGTGAAAAATGGCCATGTAGATCCGGAATCCTATACAGAAGAAGATGCACTGCAGATGCTATTACATGATCCTATACTAATACGCAGGCCGCTGATCAGTGTCAATGGGCACCGAATGTGCGGATTTGATCAAAGCAAAATTGAGCGCCTGTTGGATATTCCGCTTAATAATCATGTTGATAACAGTTGCAGCAGTAGCAGCAGCGAGCCATGTCCGGAACCGAAATTGCATAAGTAAAAGTAACACATATTACAAGTACATTTATAAGGCATAAAAATAGAATAGATGCTTTGTAAGATGTATCATAGGAGAAGATGATGAATGCAATTGAAAAGTATTTCCGCATAAAGTTTAACTTTATGGCGATGATTTACATTGGGCTGATTGCTGTTGCTGTCTACGCAAAACAGTCATAAAACTATTTCAAATCAAACAGTTTCAGATGGTGCGGACGAGAGGACTTGAACCTCCACACCTTGCGGCACCAGATCCTAAGTCTGGCGTGTCTACCAATTCCACCACGTCCGCGTAAATAAGGAAAAAGCAAAGCGCATTTCCATAAGCACCAAGGGTGCGCGAGCCTGCTGCTGAAGCAAACCCAGTGTTAACGTAGACAAACGGGCTTTTGCTCGTTTGGCGTTGTAAATCAAATGGTACGCCCTAAAGGATTCGAACCTTTGACCGATGCCTTAGAAGGGCATTGCTCTATCCAGCTGAGCTAAGAGCGCATCATTGGGAAAACCGTTCCCGGTGGTGCGCCCGATAGGATTCGAACCTATAACCGTCGGATCCGAAGTCCGATACTCTATCCAGTTGAGCCACGGGCGCTTCATTACATCTATTCTAGTAAATTATCGGGATTGATTTCTCAAAACTATGGGGTGGATGATGGGTTTCGAACCCACGACCCCCAGTGCCACAAACTGGTGCTCTAACCAACTGAGCTACACCCACCATATCTAAGAAAAGATGTCAGCGTGGTCGGGGTGAAAGGACTCGAACCTTCGGCCCCTTGGTCCCAAACCAAGTACTCTAACCATACTGAGCTACACCCCGACCGATCAACTAAAACGGTATATGCCGAATTAGTGAGGCGAAATTATAACTGATGTTAAGCCTTTTGTCAATACTTTTTGGCTTAAATGTATTTGAGAATTTTTTGACGGAGTATCGATGAAAATAGCACGTTTTAGCAGGATCGGCTTTGTTCTTGCTGCCGCAGGAAGCGCGGTAGGTTTAGGAAACATCTGGAAGTTTCCCTACATTGCAGGGGAGTATGGTGGGGGTGCTTTTGTCATGGTGTATCTTGTCACGGTGATGCTCATCGGCTTTTCGGTGATGATCGCCGAACTGCTCATCGGCTACCTCGGCCGGCGCGACGCCATGACGAGTTTCGAGGAACTTTCTCCCCGGCATAAGCCGCTGTGGAAGTGGGGCGGGTTTATGGCCTTTTCGGGCCTGCTAATCATGACTTTCTACTCGGTTGTCATCGGCTGGATATTCAACTACATTTTCATTTCCATCGGGAACCTTCCCGATTCGCCTGAAACAGCGGCGCAGGCGTTTGACACGATGCTTAAGTCCGATCTGAAAACACAGATCTTTTTTCATACGATGGCCTTCTCGATCATCACCGCCATTGTCATCCGCGGTATCAAGGGCGGTATCGAAAAGTTGAACCTCGTGCTGATGCCAATGCTCTTCATCATCGTCGGCGGGATGTTCCTCTACGCCACCACGCAGCCGGCGTTTTCACAGGCATGGGACTTCATGTTCAGCCCCGACTGGAGCAAGCTCAACTCCGAAGCCTTCGTGACCGCCGTCGGGCACGCCTTTTTTACCCTTTCTTTGGGGATGGGTGCGCTGCTGACCTACTCCGCTTCACTGCCAAAAGAGAGCAATCTTGTTAAAAGCGCGCTCATTGTCGTGGCGCTCGATACCGGCATTGCTTTGTTGGCGGGGCTGATGCTCTTTACCTTCCTCTACCAGTATGGTGCGGAACCCTCTGCGGGACCGGGGCTGGTATTCATCTCTTTGCCCTCAGTCTTTTACGAGATGGGACTCCTTGGGAACTTTTTTGCAGTACTGTTTTTTCTTGCGCTTGCTTTCGCCGGCCTGACATCAGCCGTTTCTTTGGTCGAGCCGATGGTGCAGCTCGTCATCGACCGCTATGGTCTGACCCGCTTCAAGGCATCGCTCTACATGGGACTCTTCTTCTACCTGGTCGGTATCGCCGTCATCTATTCGGGCAGCGCGGAGTATGGAAACGCACTCAACTGGGGGGGTAAAAACCTCTTTGACTGGATCGATTACGTCA
>JANTHE010000041.1 GCA_024762585.1 Sulfuricurvum sp.
ACTTTTTTAGTAAAGAGCTTTTCTTAAGAAGAGCCATGTGCTGAAATGGTTTGTTTCGCGAAGCATATCTCAAAATAGGGATAATGCGAAAATACAAAATGTATAAATTATAATCATCATATCATGATGTCATGTATACAAAAAATGCATATGAATATTTTTTCATAGACATAACTAGGACTCTTTTGTAGTGAGTAGGAATATTTTAAAAATTTAATACTTAATTGAGAATTGATATCATATAGGCTTTTATAGCATAAATCTTGCAATCAACAATTATAAAAATAGTAGCGAGCGAGCGGATGAGCTGCTTTCTGACTATACATCAGGAGTATATTATGGTAAACCGCGCGAAAATTAAAGAGTTGTTGAATGAGAGTGCATGTTCGCACAGTAAGGACAAAAAGCCGGGTGAAGGATGCGATAAGCCCAAACCGGGACTGGCGGCGGGTGGTTGTGCCTTCGACGGAGCGCAGATTTCGCTGTTTCCTTATGCCGATGCCGTGCATCTGGTGCATGGCCCGCAGACCTGTCTGGGGGCTTCATGGGAAACGCGCGAGACGCTGAGTTCGTATGAAGGCCGCAACCATACGTTTATGGGGTTCACGACCGGAATTACCACCAACGATGTCATTTTTGGCGGGGACAAGCGGCTGGCTGATTCTATTGATTATGTCATGGAGCACTACAAGCCCGAAGCGATCTTCGTCTACTCTACCTGCGTGACAGCGCTGGTGGGTGACGATATCGACGTGACCTGCAGGCAGGGCAGCGAAAAGTACGGCGTGCCGGTCGTTCCGGTGCATGCTCCCGGTTTTGTCGGCGGCAAGAACCTGGGGTCGCGCCTGGCGGGCGAGGCGGTCTTTGAAAACCTGATCGGGACCAAAGAGCCCGAACACACGACGCCGTACGACATTAACCTGATCGGCGATTACAACGTCACCGGAGACATGTGGCAGTACCTTCCGATGTTCGAGAAGATCGGTATCCGGGTCTTGGCCTCCATGAGCGGCGACGGCCGTGTCGGCGATATTCGTACGGCGCACCGCGCCAAACTCAATGTCATCGTCTGTGCCAAATCGCTGGTGACGCTCTGTCGCCGGATGAAAGAAGATTATGGAATCCCCTGGATCTCCGTCTCTTTTTACGGAAAACGCGATACCACTTTTGCCATCCGCGAGATCGTCAAAGCACTGGGTGATCCGGCGCTGATCGAAAAGGCGGAGAGGATCATTGACGAGGAAGAGGCGAAACTGGATGTGATGCTTGAGCCGTATCGCCGCATGTTCAAAGGAAAAAAAGCGGTACTCAACACCGGCGGGAACAAAGCGTGGTCCATCGCTTCGGGACTGCAGGATCTTGGCGTTGAGGTTGTTGCGACCTCCGTGCGAAAATCGACTGCCGACGACATTGAAAAGGCGCGGGAGTATCTGGGGCCTGACGGCGTACTGATGAAAACCCCGGCGTCGCAGCAGTCCAAGGTCATCGATGAAAAAGGGGCGCATATTCTGCTGGCCGGCGGACGGAGTCTCTATACCGCCATAAAGAAAAAAATCTCCTTTATCGATGTCAACCAGGAGAAGAAGACCTCCTACGGCGGTTACGGCGGACTGATCAACCTCGCCGAAGATCTCAAAGACGCCTTTAACAATCCGGTCTTCGCCAACGTCTCGGCCAAAGCGCCGTGGGAGGCGGGCTGATGAACGCGGACAAGACGGCGCATATTGACAAACATTCGCACAAACCGCTGCAGGTCAACCCAATCAAGCATTCGCAGCCCATGGGCGCGGCACTGGCATTTATGGGAATTCGAAACTCCCTGCCGCTGATGCATGCCTCCCAGGGGTGCGCTTCTTACACCAAAGTGTTCTATACCCGCCACTTCAATGAACCCATTGCAATGTATAACACCTCGGTAACCGATATCACAGCGGTACTCGACGGCGGGGACTACTCTATTTTGCTCGCCATTGAGAATATCACCAAGAAGAACAAGGGGATGAAGCCCGAACTGATCGGGCTGCATACGACCGGTCTGACAGAGACCAAGGGCGACGATGTTCGTGGCGTCGGGATGCATATCGAGATTCCCTACTGCTACGTGAACACTCCTGATTTCGAAGGAGGAATGGAGAGCGGCTGGGCGCTGACGGCTAAGGCGTTGATTGAACAGCATACCGAACCTGCGTCTGTGTGCAAACCGAATAAACTGCTTTTGATGCCGCATGTCAGCATTCAGCCCGGAGAGATCGAAAAGGTCAAGGCTGTCTGCGAAGATTTTGGCTTTGAAACGCTGGCGCTCCCGGACCTCTCGACATCGCTCGACGGCTATCTCAGCGAAGGGCAGGGCAAATTGGGAACCGGTGCCATCGGGATCGACGATATTAAAGCGCTGGCGGATACGGAGACGGTCATTACCATTGGACACTCCATGAAGATTGCGGCGATTGCACTGCAAAAAAAGAATGCCGCTGTCACGCACATTCACTTTGATCATCTGATGGGGCTGGATGCGAACGACAATTTTGTCGCGGAACTGATGAAAATCAGACATATTGACCCGACGCCTTCACTGAAACGGTGGCGCGGCAGATTGCAAGATGCCATGCTCGACAGCCATTTTCTCATTGGTTCATCGCGCTTCGTTGTGACGGGAGAACCCGATATGTGTGTCGGTATCTGCGCGCTGCTGCAAAGCGTGGGGGGCACGATAGACGCGGTAGTCGCGACGACCTACAGCGAAGCACTCGAACATATAGAGGCGGGTGAAGTGTTCATCGGCGATTTGGAAGACGCGGCGAAACATTTCGATCACGCGGACCTGGTCATCAGCAACTTCCATGCGGAACGATTATTGCATATGAATGACAAAAGCCATGCGGGATTGATGCTGCGCGGTTTCCCGAACTATGAAGAACTTGGAAACCAGCTTAAGAACGATCAACTGTACGAAGGAAGCTGCTTCTTTCTGTTCGAAGCGTCAAACATCCTGCGCCGCGTCAAGCATAGTCAACATTAAAGGAGAGCACACATGGGTGAAAGTACGAAGATCAATGTCGAAAGCACCGGAACACTGACCAACGCAATGAAGGTTGCTTTTGCGACCAAAGACATGGAGAGCATCAACGCGCATTTTGGCGGCGCGGTGGAGTTTGTCGTCTACAATGTCTCTGCAGAGGGGTTTGAACTCGAAGGAGTTATCAAGACCGATGTTACCGGCCTCAGCGGTGATGACAAAACCGACTACCGAGTCAAGGCGCTGCAGGGGATGAATATCATGTATGTCGAATCTATCGGCGGTACGGCGGCGGCAAAGGTGATTCGGGCCGGAATCAACCCCATGAAAGTACCCGAGCCCAGAAAAATTGAAGAGGTGCTCAAAGAGCTGGTGGCAATGATCAACGACAATCCGCCGCCATGGATCAAACGCATTATCAATATGGAAACCACCGAAGATCCGCGCCTTGAGCGCTGGGCGGCAGAGTAATAAATAAAGGAGAATTGATGTCAGAAGTGATAGATAAAAATGCATTTACCGAGGAGCTGATCCGTCAGCTGCGTGCGACCGATCAGTTTGGAAACTGGGCGAAAATGAGCGATGAAGAGCTGTTGACAAAGAAATATGTCAAAACGAAAGAGGATCTCAAAGCGATTCCGATCATTGCGGATATCGATGAAATGCTGATCGGCGAGATCAAAATGCTCTATAAAGCGATTGCGCTGCAGTTCGAGCGCAAGACGGGCGTGATGTGTAACGTTGTCATGGAAATGAGTCATGAAGGATTCGGCCGCTGCATTGTCATTGCCGACAAAATCGTGCTGGTAGACAAGTACTTCAAAGATGCACACCGTTTTGGTTATCGTACTCTGGACAAGCTTTACGACGATGGTCAGAAGCTGCTTGATAAAGCTTTTGCAACGTATGAACAGTACAAACCGTGTAAAGATAAATAAAAGGAGACAGTGAATGGCATCAGTGGGAATTTTCGTAGGCAGTAGCAGTGGGGCAACGCAGGAAGCGGCAGAACTGCTTGAAGAGCAGTTTGACGAAGTGGAACTGATCAATATGGAAGAGGATTATGATGACCTGGATCAGTTCGACGAGTTTGACGTGTTGTTGATAGGCTCCTCGACATGGGGGCAGGGCGACCCGCAGCGCGACTGGGTCGATCCGCTGTATGAAATGGAGAATGATACCCCGGACTTCAGCGGTAAAAAAGTCGCTTTTTTCGGTGCCGGAGATCAGGATACCCATGGTGAAGAGTTCGTCAGTGCCCTGGTAAAGTTCAAAGAACTTTTTGCCAAACTGGGTGCCGATACCGAATACGGCTACTGGCCGACCGAAGGATACGATTATAAATTTTCCGCCGCGGAAAAAGACGGAAAGTTTGTCGGTTTGCCCATTGACAAAGTCAACCAGGAAGATTTAACCGAGGAGCGCGTCGAGGCATGGGCAGCGCAGATCAAACAGGAAATGGGATTATAGAATCTCCCTGTATCTGTTTGATGCGAATAATAAATGCAAATTACATTGAAAAGGACAGATTATGAGTGCACTAACTGAATTTAAATCTTTGACAGACGCTGAAGACTATTTTGATTTTTTCGATCTGGAGTATGATGAGCGTCTTGTGTACGTCAAACGTTTTCATATTATGAAAAAGTTCGGCGAGATGATGGAACGGGCCATTGACAGCGAGCTGGGCAGTGATGAGAAAACTCTTGAATACTACAAATTCGCGCTGATTACAGTCTATAAGAACTTTGAAAACGGCTACGCACCCTCTGCAGCCGAAGTATGGGATATGTTTGGCAAAGAGAGTGCCTGCGGGACATGCTCGACGTCTGAATCCTGCAGTGATGTAGAAGAGGTGAGCAGCGGCGTTCATGCTTGTACAAGTCAACCGGAGATCAATTTCAACTAGAGGCGATTTTGTCACATTTGGAAGAGAAATAATTGATCAGTAAAACGGTATAAATAAGGAGGCAAGCAATGGATGAAGAGAATATGTCGACTGCAGATAGCAAAATGATATCTCCTTCCAAGAAGGATTCAATTCTTCCGATTTTTCGGATAGGACAGCGGGTACGTATTACCAGGCCGATTCGTAATGACGGCACCAATCCATTTCATGCACCGGATGCAGTTTTGGTCCAGCCCGGTGCAGAAGGGTATGTTAAGAATATCGGCGATTTTTTGCAGGTGATTCGTATTTATGATGTCCATTTCATCGAAGAAGGTGCCACTTTCGGCTGTCGGGAAGCAGAACTTGAAGCGGCAGAAGAGTATGATGGTTATGATGAAGTTGAAGAGGAGCTGCGCTGGATACGCGAACACCGCGCCAAGCGTGCCGCGGAAAAGGCGGCACAAGAGGCGCAATCCCAAAATGAAGGAGACATGGACTGATTTTTGGTATTGACGAATTGATGTGCCTGAAGGTGCAAAGAGGGAATAAACAATAAGGAGAAACAATGGTAAACGTCATTTTTTGCGGATTTGGCGAAGACATGGACAAGCGTGTTATTGCACGTGAAGGCGATGTTTTGTTGCGTGTAGCGATGAACAACGGGGTGACGATCCCGTCAGAATGCAAAGACGGAATGTGCGGAAGCTGTGCCGTTCGTATTGAAGAGCTGCATGAAGAAGCACCGGCGGAATTCGAAAGCAAAGTCGATCCGGATGCGTGGGATGAAAAAAAATATACCACGTACATGGAAGACAAAGAGCTTGATACGCTGGTCGAAATGGGCGCTATCAGTAAAAAAGAAGCGGAGACTGCGCAGCAGTACGTTCAGCAGACACCCGTCAGACTTGCATGCCAGTGCATTATCAAAGGCCCGATGCTGGTCAAACCATTTGAGTAAAAAGGAGAAAAATTAATGACAACACGTGTAGAAATAGTCAATGACTTTCTGGCGATAAACGTTAAACCAGGCAAGACGATTCAGGATATTGTAGAAGCTTCAGGCTCTGCGCTGCCGTTTGGCTGTCGTGACGGCGAATGCGGTACGTGCGTCGTTTTTGTCGAGTCTGGGATGGAATTTCTGAGTGATGTGACAGACAAAGAGAAGATTGTCATGAAAAACATCGGAGAAACCAGTCCGAAAGCACGTCTGGCCTGTCAGATGAAAATTGCAGAGCCAAATGGACAGATTCGTCTGAAATATTAACCTTCAACGAGTGTCGAAAGGGTTCACCCCTTTCGTTTTTTCCTCTTTATATCTACTAGAATATTTTTTGCATTATTTAGTGTATGCCAAGAATATATTTTATACAACTGCACACTTTTTTTATAGACAAACAACGGTAATATACTCCTATGAAGCAAGCGCTAAATCTTAAACAGAAGCAGATTCCCCGTCTTTCCATGCAGACCTGGCTGCCACTGCTACAGTGTTCATTATCGGATCTGGATAAACACCTTCAGGTGATTTCAAATGAAAACCCCTGTATTGATGTCAACTCCGGTTTCGAGGTCAGTGAAGGATCGTCGGCCGGTTCGCATCAGGCGTATCTTGAGTATCAGAACCATGTTTCCAACGCTTCGACGGATGAAATAGAGTGGATGAGTGTTTCGACGCAGTCGCTTTATGAAAAGCTCGAGGAACAGATTGCAGCACCGCTATTTCCCACTCCGATTTCACAGCGTATCGCAAAGCAGCTTATCTACTATATCAGCGACGAAGGTTATTTTGAAGGGGATATGGAATTAATTGCGAAAGAACTCGATACAGACGTTTATCAGGTTGAAAGGGTTAGGCAGCGCTTTGCCTATCTGGAACCATCTGGTGTGGGTGCCGTTGATTACAAGGAGTCGTTCCTGTTTCAGCTCAATGATGTGGAGATGGATGAGGAGCTCAGTATCCTCGTCGGCGCAATGATCACCCGTTTTGAATCGCTGGAGAAGTTTCTTAAACATCCAAGATTGCATGACGCCAAGGAGGTGATCAGCCGTTTGAAGAACCCGCCGGCTTTGGCGTATATGGAAGGTGAACCCCCGATTTTGCCTGATCTTTTCGTGCGCTTTGAAAACGGTGAATTTACGATCAAGATGAACAATGCATTCTACCCCGATGTCAAAGTGACTCAAATAGACAAATATGACAATTTTGCCAAGCAGAAGTTCAAAGAGGCGCGTGAACTGGTCAAGCTGCTGGATCTACGCAAAGCAACCCTCTATAACGTGACGCTTGTGCTGCTGGAGAAACAGTACGACTTTTTCATGGGCGGAGAGCTTAAACCGCTGAAGCTGCAAGATGTTGCGGACGAACTAGGATTTAACGAGTCTACGATCTCTCGTGCCATCAGTGACAAGTACATAGAGACCGAGCAGGGGGTTTTTGCATTCAAAGCCTTTTTTTCAAATGCAATTGGAGATGTTTCCACTGCTGAGATCAAACAGTTTTTAAAACGGCTGGTACAAAGTGAAGAACATGAGAAACCCTATAGTGATAAAATATTACATGAAAAAATTGAGGCGAGATTTGGTATCAAGATGGTGCGACGTTCCATAGCGAAGTATCGCCAGGAGCTTGATATCCCGGCCTTCAAAGAGCGAAAGTTTCTCTATAAACTCCAGGAAATCTAAGCGGCTAGCTCGCCGGTGTGTCGATGGCGGTGTAGTAGCTGTCGTAATGAAGTGCCCGTGCATCTTCTTTGGTATGACTGAGTGCGGCTTCGTCGGTTTCGCCGGTGCGGATTCGCTCGACTTCGAGTACGGGAGTTACCCACATTTTTCCGCTTCCTTTACCAAGTTCACGTGTATTTGAGCGGATGGCTTCTTTGGCGGCCTCTTTGAAAAGCTCGTTGGAAACGACGATATCGAGGCGTATATTTTGATCGAGTTCATCGGCATACGCCAGCCCCCCTTTACCCATCACTTCCGAAATGGTCACGCCTTCTATTTTATGCTCTTTTAGTTCGGCAAGGACTTCGTCGAGACAACTGCGACTGAAAATGGCTGTAAGCTGATACATGATATCCCCTTTATTAAAGAACTTTGCCAGACATACTGACTGAATATGTTCTTGATATTTATACCAATTTTTGCATATGCTGTTCTATGTAAGAGTATCTGACAATTTTGTAAGGATTTCCAACTATATGATATAGGATGTATGCCAGCTATTGGAATAACTTTTGCAAATGGCACTGCAGATAAAAATAAATAAGGAGTCCACGATGGCTAGAGACGATTTGATTGGCGGAGCGCTTTGGGAAGAGTATTCGACAGAGGTACAACGCAGAATGAATGACCCGATTAACATGGGTGAGATTACGGAACAAGATGTCGCCGAAAATGAAAAACTGGTCATTGCCGACTTTGGTGCTGAAAGCTGTGGGGATGCAGTTCGCCTGTACTGGCGAATCGATCCGGAAACAGACGTCATCAAAGAGAGCAAATTTAAAAGCTTTGGCTGTGGAACAGCGATTGCCAGTTCGGATATGATGGCGGAGCTTTGTATGGACAAAACGGTGGATGACGCGTTGAAAATCACGAATATCGATGTGGAGAAAGCGCTGAGAGACAATCCGGATATTCCGGCGGTACCAGGACAAAAGATGCACTGTTCGGTGATGGCTTACGACGTTATCAAGAAAGCGGCTTCCATGTACAAAGGTGTGGATATGGAGAGTTTCGAAGATGAGTTTATCATCTGCGAATGCGCCCGTGTTACACAAGATACCATCATGGAAGTGATCAAGCTCAACAAGCTGAGCTCGATTGAAGAGATCGTAGACTATACCAAAGCGGGCGGTTTTTGTAAGTCGTGTGTCAAACCCGGCGGTCACGAAGCCAAAGACGTCTACCTGGTTGATCTGCTGGCTGAAGCGCTTGAAGAGATGGAGGCCGAAGACAAGAGCCGCAAGATTATCGAAGCCAAGGGCGATGGAACATTCGAGTCCATGGGGCTTGTCCAGAAAATCAAAGCAGTCGAGGCGATCCTCGAAGAGTATATTCGTCCGACGCTCAAAGCCGATGGCGGTGATGTCGAACTTCTGGATATCAAAGAAAATGAGGGCAAACACGAAGTCCTCATCAGATATCAGGGTGAATGTATGAGCTGTTCGATGAACACAACGACAACACTCGCAGGCATGGAGGATATGTTGAATTTCAAACTGAAGGCCCCGATCAAGGTGATTGTCTCTTAATGGCCGGTTACGCGACCAAAGAAGGGACGTTTGATTACCTGAAACAGTTCCCGAAGTACAGCCGGGATTTCTACCGCTTCAACGGAGAGGCTTTTCTCTCGTCGCTCGGGCTGGGCACGTTTCGCAAAGAGCCCTACCGGGAAGAGAACTACGTCATCAGCTACAAAGATGCCGTTAAATCGGCCGTGCTCAACGGCATTAATGTGATCGATACTGCCATCAACTACCGTTACCAGACCAGTGAACGCGAGATCGGCGAAGCGCTTTCAGAGCTGTTTGCAGAGGGAAAAGCGACGCGCGAACAGCTGTTTGTGACGTCGAAGGCGGGATTTGTTCCGCTGGATTTCCCTTTTCCCGAAAATCCGTACGACTGGATACAATCAACGATCATAGAGGGCGGCCTCGCAGAGAAAGACGAGGTGGTGATCGATCAGCACTGCCTCAGTCCGGCGTTCCTGCGCTGGAGCGTCGATACGTCGCTGAAAAACCTCGGCCTTGAGACGCTCGATGTGCTCTTTTTGCACAATCCGGAAACCCAGCTGGGCTATGTGGACTATATGACGCTGCGCATGCGGATTGCACAGGCGTTCAAACTCTTTGAGTCGCTGGTGCAAGAGGGCAAAATCCGTGCGTACGGGATCGCCGCATGGAATGCGTTTTTGAATGAGCAGGGACATGCCGAGTACCTGAGCCTTAAAGATATGGTTTCGATTGCAGAAGAAGTTGGCGGCAAGGAGCACCATTTCAAATATATAGAGAGCCCTTTCAATCTGGCCAAACCGCACGCGAGCAATTATGCAAATCAGCAGGGCCCCGATGGCCGGTATTACACCCTGCTGCAGGCCGTTCACGGTTACGGCCTGCAGTTCTTTGCCGCGTCGTCGCTGCTGCAGATGAACCTCTTTAAAGGCAAGTTCGATCGTCGTCTGTCGGAAACATTAGGGACATCAGAGCTGACCGATATCATCAGTGCGCTGCAGTTCGCCCGTGCCGGCGGCGTGAGCTCTGCGCTGTTCGGTTCGGTCGATCCCAAACATGTCGAAGACAATCTGCTGCTCGCCTACCTGCCGCAACTCTCCAACGAAGCGCTGCAGCTGGTACTCAAGGGCGACTATGCTGTATGACGTCATTGTTGTCGGCAGCGGCATTGCGGGACTGCACGCTGCGCTGTTTGCCAAACGTGCCGGCTGCAGTGTCGGCGTTTTGACCAAAAGCAATCCGTTTCGCTCCAACTCCGCAGTCGCATCAGGGGGCATCAACGCTGTGATCCATATGGATCAGGAAGATTCGATCGAACGCCATGTCAACGATACCGTTTCCGGTGCAGACGGCCTGGTCGATCGGAGTAACGTGCGCAAGATGTGCGCGGAAGCGCCGCAGGTCGTTGCCGATTTGCAGGCCATCGGCGTCGGTTTCGATACGGATGCTTCGGGCGAGATTGCCCAGCGCCCCTTTGGCGGCGCCAGCGCGAATCGCACCTGCTACATTGCCGATCATACCGGTGCGGCGATCGTGCAGAAGCTGTTGCTGGAGTGCCGAAACGAAGGGGTGCATATTCTTGCCAATCAGAAGTTCATGGGCATCTGCACCTTTAAAGAGAAACTTTCAGGTGTGACGGTGCTTCGCCGCCGCGATTCTCAGGTCATTGCGCATGCGTGCAAATCGCTGGTGCTGGCCGGCGGGGGCTATGCCGGCATCTTTCGCGGCCACTCTACCAATGCCCAGGAGAGTTCGGGTGATGTCATCGCCGCCGGATTGCGTGCGGGACTGCGGCTGTCGAACATGGAGTTTGTACAGTTTCATCCTACGACACTGGCGACCAACGGTGCGTTGATCAGTGAGGCGGCGCGCGGAGAGGGCGCGTATATTGTCGATGAGACGGGAGAGCGTTTTACCGATGAGCTGCAGACGCGCGACACACTCTCCCGTGCCATTACCGAACACATGCGCGAAGGACACACGGTTTATCTTGATTTTCGACATCTGAGCGTGGCGCTGATCGATGAAAAACTCCCCTCGGCGAGGAAGATGGCACTCAACGGTGCCGGCGTGGATATCACTACCGAACTGCTGCCGATCACGCCTTCGGCGCACTACAGCATTGGAGGACTCTGGACCCGGGAGGATACCTCTACGGACCTTCCGGGTGTGTTCGCCTGCGGCGAGTGTGCAGTGACCGGCGTACACGGGGCAAACCGTCTGGGCGGCAATTCGCTTCTTGAAGGGGCGTATTTCGGTCGGGTAGCAGGCGTAGAGGCTGCCCGAGTTGCGAAAAGAAGCGAGTTCCAGCCGATCGATTACCGTGATGTCGAGAAGGAGAGCCGTCGGGTCGAGTTGATTTTGGAAGGGGAGAACCTCTATAATATCAATGCGATGCGCAAGAACCTCGGCGAATCGCTTTTCCGCGATGCGGGCGTATTTCGGAGTGAAGAGACGCTTTCAAGTGCGATGGAGTATTGTCACTATCTGATGGGCAGGAAACATGGACTGCACTGTTTGCATAAAGAGCGCGAGAATAATGTGGAACTGGCTTCGATTCTGGAGTTTGACAATGCACTGGTAATTGCCGAGGCAATGATTTTGTCGGCTTTGAAACGCAAAGAGAGCCGGGGTGTGCATTATCGCGTCGATTATCCCCGACGCGATGACCGCTATTTCAACGCGCCGTCTTATATTACGCTGTTGGGACGAGAGCATCTCAAAATTTCGTTCGAGCGGGTCGCACGCGGCAATTTCTGGTACAAAACAAAAAAAGCGCTGGCCTCGCTGACGGGCTGATAACGTCATCTCAAAAAAAGGAAAATCAATGGCAAAAGTAATGTTACGTGACAACGGTGAGGGAAAAATTCTCTTT
>JANTHE010000042.1 GCA_024762585.1 Sulfuricurvum sp.
AAACAAAAAGCCTATCAGGGTCAGGAGGACTACAAAGGTGAAGAGCCAGATTCTGCCAAGCAATGCATGCGGCTGCACCAGGCGGAAGCTGCCGTACTCATCGGCGCGCATGCTGCTTCTCCTCTTCGAGTTTTACGGAAAGCTTGTCGACTTTATAGAACCCTTCAATCGTGTCGTAGATGTAATCAATGTGCTTTACGACCGCTTTGAGCGCATAGGTGATGGAGACGACAACGATTTCGGCGGCGATGAACTCTCCGACAGCCAGGGTGCCGTGAATGACCAGATAGCCCCCGGCAATCAGAAAGGTGCTGAAAATAAACCCTTCGGTGAAAAACGTCAATGCCATCTGACGAATCGTGATATGAAAAAGTCTGCGGCGCGCCAAAACGTATTGGGATAAATTCTGGTCAAACATTTTCAGGCTTTCGTCCCTTGGTCCCTGCTTTTCATGCAGGTGCTGCAAATCGTAGATGGCCTGATGTTTCGCATCTGAATGCTCTATCGCCCGCTTGATTCCGTTGCGTCCCAGCAGCAACAGCAGCAGGGTGTAGCCGGAGAAAAAAAGTGCTCCGACAATAAACAAGACCGGTTCGAAGGCGTACAGAAGCATCAGGCTGACCAAGACTTTGGCAATGAGTCCAACGCCGTCGAGCAGCAATATGGGAAAAGATTTCTGAATGGCGGTGATATCGAAAAAATAGTTCATATAGCGTGCGCGTTCCCGCGAATGGGTATCGGGCGGCAGGGAAGTCACCGTTTCGGCGATACGGATGGCCGTCGAGATGAACATGCGCTGCTGCATTTTTTCTACAATATACTCTTTGACAATCTGCAGCAGCGTCACCAGAGCGAACATGACGATTACGATAATTCCGACGACCAGCAGCGAAATATCGGCATGGGCCAGAATGCTGTTGATGACAAAGGCGGATGCGAGGGGAATGGAGAGCGCCAGTAGGGCATCGATGGCACTGTAGTACAGCAGGTGCAAAACGCTGCGTCTGTCCTGCCTGACAATGGCTTTCATGTTGTCGATGACAATGCGTAACACACTCATTTGGCGGCCATTTTTTTTAGAGGCATTGTAGCGTACATTACTCCTTTGAAACGGTTGGCTGCATAATGCGAATGCGTTTTTCCAAAAAGATGGCAATCGGGATCTGGATGACATAGGCGAACATCACAGGAAGAATCATAGAGACGCCAAAGGTGTCGATGGAGAAGGTGGAGATGAGAAGGGCAAGGGTGATATAGCGCGTTACCGTGTGCCAGAAGGCCGCTTTTTCTTTTGGGGAACGCAGGTTGAACACCCAGAGTGCCGCGAGAATGTTCAACAGGTAAAATCCTGCGACGGCGGCCAGCGAAATCCAGATCAGTTCCGGTTCGAAATCGAGGATATCGTTGAGGTTCTGCGTGCTTTGAAGCCCAAACAGGTAAAACAGGATCACAAAGATACTGGCATTGCTGAGCAGCGGACGATAGCGCTCGACCAGATCTACGGCAGGTTTGTACAGCAGTACGATCCGGCTGGCGACAAAGGGGATGACGATGAGCAATTCGATCACCAGGCTGGCGAAGTTGCTCATATTGACCTCATTGCTGTACAGCGCATCGAAATACTCCTCGGAATACAGCCCGAAGAGGTGCAGCATCAGCAGCGAGAGCGAGACGAAGAGCAGGTTGACAAAGAGCAGCACGAACCCCAGCGAGGTATCGCCGCCGCTTTTGCGAATCCAGAGCATCACCATGCCGCCGCCGCTGAGCACGGAGAGCATGAAGATGCCGGCGGCAATGCCGAAATCGTGCGTCAGCAGGCCGATGCCCACCGCGAACAGCGGCAATAGCAGGTAATTGAGGAAAAAGCCCTTGATCAGCACGATCCGGTCGTGCCAAAGCAGGGCGATATCGGAGAGCTTGACCTTGAAAAGCGAAGGCATGATCAGCGTCAGCCCGGCGAAGAGGCAGATCTTGGAGCTGAAAATGAAGCCGTCGCTGTTCATGCCGTACACGTACCCCAGGAGGGCACCCAGTATTACCATCGCCAGCTGCATCTGTGCTCCTTTAGCTATCGCCCTATGGCTCTGTCTTGCAGCGCGAGGGCGATGTAGAAGTTGTAGTAGTTAACGTAAAGATCTGACGCCGCATCGATGTAGCCCTGTCGCGCCTGCTGCAGTTCGATGTAGTCCGAAAGGCCGTTTTCATAGCGCTTTTGCGCCTGAACGAACTTCTCTTTCGCCGCTTCGGCGAGGCTTTGGGAGAGTTTGACGCTGTCGCGGTTTTTGAGCACCTGAATATGCGCGTCGGCGACCTCCTGACGGATGCGCAGTTTCGCGTCACTATACTGTGCGCTGCTTTTCATGACATTCGCACGCTGCTCCTCGACGCGGGCATCGGTTTTCATCCCCTCGAAGAGGTTCCAGTTCAGCGCGACCATGGCGTCCCACTGCTGCTCGGGCATAAAAAGCTCCATCGCTTCGTCGCCGGTTTTGGTGTAGGTGTAATCTCCCTGAACGAAAATGCGCGGATAGTAGCCGCCGCGTGTACTGGTGAGTCTGGCACGTGCACTTTGCATGTTTTGCGCATACCCTTTCAGCTCAAAACGATGCTCGAACGCATAGATTTCAAGTGTTTTGACAGGCTGGGAAACATCAGGCAGAGTCTCAAAAAGATTGAGAGAATCAAACGTCGGCGTCATCAGCACATAGCCGCCCCCAAGGGGCTCGGTCCCGATGACGCGTTCGAGTTTGACGCGCGCCCGATCGAAATCGTAATGGGCGTTTTGCAGGCCCAGCCGGGCGCTGATCAGGTTCACTTTGGCGTCGGTGACGTCGATGCGGGTACGGATACCGGCCTCGAAGTAGCGTCTGGAGCGCTCATACTGCTTTTCGTTGAGCTGAACGTTCTCTCCGTTCACCCCGATCAGGCTCTTGGCTTCTAGGGCGGTGTAATACGCCTCTTTCACCTCGTAAACTTTGTTGGAGATGGTTTGCTGAAGCCCGGCGAACGACGCGTTGGCATCATAGCCGAACGCGTCGATGTTGCCGCCGGTTTTTCCGAAATCGTAAATGAGCTGCGACGCGCTCAGCGTACCCGTCAGCAGTTCGCTGCTGTTGTCGAGGTCCTGTGCACTGCTGTTGGACTTGATGCCGATGACACCGGCGGAGCCCGTCAGGTCCAGGCGCGGAAGGTAGTTCCCCGAAGCGTTGCGCGTGCGCTGCACCGAGGCGTTGTAATCGGCGCGGCTGATGTTAAGGTCGGGGCTTTCGTCCATGGCGATCTCGATGAAGTCGTCAATACCGAGCCGGTGCGCTGAAGCGCTGAGCATGGTGACACTCATCAGTAAAAGCGTCAATACGATTCTCATAAGGACTCCCTTCTGGCAACTTCCTCTTCAACACTTACGAACTGCTCGCGCATGCTCTCGAGCAGGACATACAGCACGGGGACGAGCAGGGTGCTGACCACGGTGGCGGCAAGCATGCCGCCGAGCAGGCCGACCCCGATCGATTTCTGCGTTACGGCCCCGGCTCCGGTGGCGAATGCCAGCGGTGCGGTACCGAAGACAAACGACAAGATCGTCATCATGATAGCCCGAAAGCGCAGACGCCCGGCCTGAATGCCGGCTTCGACAATGCTTTTGCCCGATTCGCGCAGCTCTTTGGCGAACTCCACAATCAAGATGGCGTTTTTCGACGCCAGAGCAATGAGCAGCACCAGTCCTACCTGGGCATAGACGTTCAGCGGCAGGCCGGCCAGTGTCAACGCTCCCATGGCCCCGATCATGACGACCGGAACGGAGAGCAGGATCATCAGCGGCAGAATCCACGATTCGTACTGGGCCGAAAGCACCAGGAAAACAACCAGTGCCACGAAAATAAAGATCATGGCCTGCGCATTGCCGGCCAGCTTTTCTTGGTAGCTCATCCCCGACCACGAGTACCCGAACGTATTGGGCAAGACGCGTTTGGCGATCTCTTCCATAGCGGCCATGGCTTCGCCGGAGGAGTGCCCAGGAGCGGCACTGCCATTGATCTGAACGGAGCGGTAGAGGTTGAAGTGCGCCAACACCTGAGGACCGACCTCCTCTTTAACCGTGATCAAAGCGGACATGGGCACCATTTTCCCCTGCTTGTTTTTGACAAAGAGCTTGCTGATGTCACTCTTGTCACTGCGGTATTTTTTGTCGGCTTGCACAAAGACGCGGAACACTTTTCCGAACTTCGTAAAGTCGTTGACATAGAACGATCCGAGGTAAGTCTGCATCGTTCCGAACAGCGTCGCGACATCGACGCCGAGCGCATTGGCTTTTTTACGGTCGATGTCGATGCGGTACATCGGGTAGTTGGGGTTGTAGGTAGTGAATGCGCGGCTGATGCGCGGGTCGGCGTTGGCCTCTTTAATCATCTGTCGGGCGTACCCCATGAAGACGTCTAGATCACCGGCAAGGTAATCTTGCAGCCTGAAATCAAAGCCGCCGACGCTGCCCAGTCCCGAAATGCCGGGCATGTTGAATGCGGCGACGTTGGCATCGGAAATGTGGGCCGTTTTGGCAAAGACCTTTCGAATGATGCTGTTGACATCCATTCCCGGTGCGGTACGCTCGTCCCAGTGCTTGAGCGTGACGAACATGGTGCCCGCACTGCCGTCGAGCGTCGAGGTGATGACATTGTAGCCATCGATCGCGGTGACATCCGAGACGCCGTCGATACCCGCAACGATCGATTCGACCTCCTTGCGCACCTCGGCGGTGCGTTCTATGGAGCTGCCGGGTTTGAGGTTGACGGAAACCATGAAGACACCCTTGTCCTCTTCGGGCACAAAGCCCGTCGGCGTGATGACAAACATATAGTAGATTAGCCCGAGCAGTCCGAAAAAAGCAATCAGCACGATGTAGCGCGCTTTAACCAGCAGCGTAATCAATGCCGTGTAGCGCTCGGTCAGCCAGGTAAAGCCTTTCTCGAACAACACAAAGCCGGAAAAGATTTTCTCATCCGCGCCGCGCCGTTTAATGATGATCGCCGCCAGCGCCGGCGAGAGCGTTAGAGCATTGAGCGAGGAGACGATGACGGCAAAGCTAATGGTGAGGGAGAACTGCTGGTAGAGCGACCCCGTAATACCCGGCATCATGGAAACGGGTATGAATACGGCGACCAGGACCAGTGTGGTCGAAATAATCGGCCCGATCAGTTCGATCATCGACTTCTTGACCACTTGCGGCATCGGCAGGTCCGGTTCCTTTTTCATTATGACCTCGACGTTTTCGACGACCAGGATCACATCATCGACCACAATTCCGATGGCCAGTACTAGCCCGAAGAGGGTTAGAAAATTGATGCTGAAACCGGGGGCGATGTACATCGCGACGAAGGCGCCGATCAGTGAGACCGGAATGGCAACGGAGGCGATGACCGTCGGACGCCAGGATTGCAAGAAGACGTAGATGATCAGGATGACGAGCAAGATGGCGATGAAAAGGTTCTGTACGACGTTGTTGATGCCCACTTCGACATATTTGGTGGTATCATAGGGAATGGAGTAGGTGATGCCCTCGGGAAAGCGGGACTTGAGCTTTTCCATGGTCTCGCCGACCGTTTTTCGAATCTCCAGCGCATTGGATCCGGGGAGCTGATAGATACCGACCAGTCCCGTTGGTTTACCGTTCAAAATGGCATTCCAGTCGTATTTTTCCGCTCCGAGCTCGATGCGTGCGACGTCTCTTAGGTATACCATCGAACCGTCCGTATTATACTTTAGGACAATCTCCTCGAACTCCTCGACCTGCGAGAGACGCCCTTCAGCGGTCAGGACATACTCAAGCTGTTGGTCTTTGAATGTCGGCGCTGCACCGATCTTGCCGACGGAAGCCTGTTTGTTCTGCGACTTGATGGCATTGATGATGTCATCGGGTGTCAGGCCGAGCGCGTAGATTTTGTCGGGATTGAGCCAGATGCGCATGGAGTACTTCTTCTCCCCCATGTTTTCGGCTTTTCCGACGCCGGGAATCCGTTTGAGTTCATCCAGTACGTTGATGTTGATGAAGTTGGATAAAAAGGCGTCGTCAAACCGTTCGTCGCCGTTGACGGCGACCAGACAGACGATGCTGGGCGACTGCTTGTCCACGACAACGCCCTGCTGTTTGACCTCGGCGGGCAGGGAGGGCATGGCGATGGAGACCTTGTTCTGGACATCGACGGCGGCAATATCCAGATCGTAGCCGGGTTCGAAATAGACGTTGATGATCGCCTGCCCGGTCGAGGTCGACGAGGAGTCAATATAGATGGAACCCTGAACGCCGTTGAGCTTGTCTTCAAGCGGCCGAATGACGGACTCTTCGACGGCGTAGGCATTGGCCCCGGTATAGGTTGTGGAAACCTGCACGGTCGGCGGCACGACGTCGGGAAACTCCTGAATGGGCAGTGATACCATCGAGACGAGGCCGCCGATAACGATAAGCAGCGATATGACCATTGCGAAGATGGGACGTTTGATGAACGTAACGGAGAACATCTACTGCTTGACCTCATCGGGGATCAGGTGGTGCCGCTTAAATACGGCCTCCATCCCTTTAGTGTCGGTGACGTCTTTAGGTGCAAGTGCCCGGCCCTCAGTCACTTTCATCAGCCCCGAAATAATGACACGGTCTCCATCTTTGAGCCCGCTGTTTATACCGGTATAGTAGCGTGACGCGATATTTGTTGTAACGCCTGTACGTTTCGCTTTGCCCTCTGCATCAATCGTGTAGACAAATTTGCCTAACTGGTCTTCGAAAATCGCCTGTGGGGGTACCAGGATAAAAGGAATCTGATCCGTGATGAACACATTGACGTAGACGAACGTTCCAGGGTACACACTGTGATCTTTGTTGTCGATCGTCGCACGCATTGTAATGGTGGAGGTGAGGGGGTTGACGGTGTTGTTTGAAAAATTGACATACCCGTTATGGCGTTCACGCTTGAGAACGTTTTCCCCCTGACCGCGCACTTCGATGAACGCCGGCAGTTTTTCACGTGAACGAAACTTATATATCTTTTGGACGTTGCTTTCGGACGGGCTGAAATAGGCGTAGATCTTGTTTGTCTGCATAATGGTCGTCAGCAGCGTCGATTCTCCGTAGCCTACAAGATTGCCTACATCGACACGCCGCACACTTACCTGTCCGGAGACCGGGGCCTTGATGATCGTGTAACTTAGTTCCAGTTCGGCATTTTTGATCGCAGCTTCATCCGACTCGATGGTAGCGACAAGTTCCGCCTGTTTCGCTTCATACTGTTCCAGCGTAGCGCGCGGTGCCAGACCGTCTTTTACCAGCGGCTTGTAGCGCTCCACATCAGCCTTGGCCAGTTCCAGACTCGCGATGTCGCGCTGCTTTTTCGCTTCGGCGGCGCGCAGGTTGCTAATGTACTGATCTTGTTCGATCAAAAAGAGCTTGTCTCCCGATTTGACCTGCTGTCCGTCCTGAAAATAGATTTTCTCAAGTCTACCGGAAACGCGCGCACGTATCTCCTGATCGCTGCTGGCCTTGGTCATGCCGGTAAACTCGACCCATAACGGAAATTTCTTTTGCGTGACGGTCACAGTTTCGACCGAAAGCGGCGGCGGCGCTTTCGGAGCGGCCTGCGGTGTCTGGTCGCCGCAGGCCCCCATCAAGAGGGCAGCGCCTGCTGCGAAAAGCATTTTGAAGACAGAATGGAGCATACTGGTCCTTGGTCGTGTTGAATATTGGGCAATGGTAGCTAATATAATGTTATGTGAAGTTGAGGTTTTGTCATTGTTAGTACCCCCGCAGGTAGTAGCCGAACTTGTAGCGCACCAGCGTTTTCTGTTTGGGACGCGGGTATTTCCAGTAAACGGATTCGATGGTGTCCTTGGTGACGTCGTCGAGCAGGAAGAAGCCGCTGCGTTTGACGTAACGGAAATCGGTCATACTGCCGTCGGGGTGAAGGTAGAACTCCACGATGTTGTCGTCGTTGACGCGCATGGTGTTGGGGATCATGACCCGTCCGGTGTTGTTAAGCTGCGTCTGCGTCAGGCGCCGCATGATCTCCTGGTTGTCCAGCAGGTACTTCTGTTCGCCTTCGCTGAGTTTGCCGAACGTGTCGCCGTACGCCTCGCGGATATCTTCGGGAATGCGGCCTTCGCGTTTGTAGTTTTTGACCGCCCTGGACTCTGTGGGGACGATATGCTGTTTCTTGGAAAGACGGGCAAAGAGTTTGCTGTGCTGTTTCGGTGCCTCTGTGAGGTTTTGCTCCGGTGTCTCAGGCGTTTTTTCAGGGGTCGGCTCAGGCGCTTTTGTAAATGGAATATAGGGCTTTTCGGAGGGCACGGTCTCCACGACCGGTTTGGGCGGTTTTGGCTTGGCGATCGTTTTGGGTTCGGGAATCTTTTGGTGCGGCTTGACCGGCTCGGGCGGCCTGACAGGAATCTGCTCTTTGGGTTTTGGCAGCGGTTTAGAGTGGCTGGCCGGGACGATCTTCTCGAGCTGCGAGCCTTTGGGCATGGGCGGTATTTTTTTCGCAGGCGGCACCTTGTTTTTCAGCGCGGCGTTACTTTTGGATTTCGGAAGCTCCTTGAGCGCGACTTTTATACGCTGCTCCTGCTTTTTTGGCGGCGTGACGGGGTGCTCCGCAAAATAGATTCCCAGCAGCCAGAACAGCAAGACGATGAGCAGGTGAAACAAAACAGCAATTATCAGCGCGGCGGTCGTTCTGCTCATCGTGTCGGCGTATCCTTGGGTCAAATGAGATGTGATTATAGCTCATTTGCTATAATGGCGAAAAAATACGGGCCTTTTCGGGCCCCTTGGCATGGAACATCAATGAATATCTCATCCTCTCTCAAAGCATTCGAAGAAGCGCAGTCCCTCATCCCCGGCGGCGTCGACTCGCCGGTCAGGGCGTTTAAAAGCGTCGGCGGAACTCCGCTGTTCATAGAAAAAGGCGAAGGTGCCTATCTGGTCGATATCGACGGCAATCGCTATGTCGATTACGTGCAGAGCTGGGGCCCGCTCATTTTCGGGCATCGCGATGAGGCGATCGAGTCGGCGGTCTGCGACGCGGTAAAACATGGACTCAGTTTCGGGGCGCCGACCCTCTCGGAGAGCGAACTTGCCAAAGAGGTGACTGAGGTGTTCGAGAGCATCGACAAGGTGCGCTTCGTCTCCAGCGGGACGGAGGCGGTCATGAGCGCCATTCGTCTGGCACGCGGCTTTACGGGCAAAGATGATATCGTCAAGTTCGAAGGATGCTACCACGGCCACAGCGATTCGCTGCTGGTGCAGGCGGGGTCGGGGCTGGCGACGTTCGGTAACCCCAGCTCGCCCGGTGTTCCGGCCGACGTGACGAAGCATACGCTTTTGGCGAAATACAACGACATACAGAGTGTGCGAAAATGTTTCGAGGATTCAGACGACATCGCCTGCATTGTCATCGAACCCATTGCGGGGAACATGGGACTGGTCCCGGCACATAAGGAGTTCCTGGCTGAATTGCGCACGCTTTGCGACGCGCACGGCGCACTGCTGATTTTCGATGAAGTCATGAGCGGTTTTCGCGCGACACTGCATGGTGCCGAAAGCATCACCGGTACAACGCCGGACATGGTGACGCTGGGCAAGGTGATCGGCGGAGGTATGCCGGTGGGAGCGTTCGGCGGCAGGGCGGAGATTATGGCGCAGCTCTCGCCGGATGGCCCGGTCTATCAGGCGGGAACGCTCAGCGGCAATCCTGTGGCGATGGCGGCGGGCATTACCGCGGTGAAAAAACTGCGTCAAAATGCCAAGCTCTACGCGGTGCTCGAATCGCGCGCAAAGAGACTGATGGAAGGGTTCGCGGACGCGGCGTCCAAACATGGCATCGGACTTAAGACCGAGGTGCGCGGCTCCATGTTCGGCTTCTTTTTCAACGACAAACCTGTCGGCAACTTCGACGATGCGGCTGCTTCGGACCTTGAGCGGTTTGCCGATTTCCATGCGGGCATGCTCGAGCGCGGCTTCTATTTCGCCTGTTCGCAGTTCGAGACCGGCTTTATCTGTACGCAGATCACCGACGAGATGATCGACGCGACGATCGCCGCCGCCGATGACGTCATGGGTACGCTCTGATGGCCGACAAGAAACTGACCGGACTGACGCCGGAAGAGGGCGAAGCGGAGCGAAAACCCCGGCTCAAACCCATTGTCGAAGGGGCGGAGACCCTTTCGCTCGGCATGTCGATGGTTGTCGCGGTCCTCATCGGCGTCGCACTCGGCATTGGTCTTAAAAAACTGACCGGCATCACATGGTTGCTCTGGGTCGGTGTCTTCATTGGGATCGCAGCGGCGTTTCTAAACGTCTTCAAAGCCTACTCCAAACAGTACAAGGAGTTCGAGGAACTCTCCAAAAACCCGCGCTACAACCCGAAGACCTTCGCGAACGACGATGACGACGATGACGAAGCTGCGAAGCATTATTAGCCCTTTTCTGATCGCCCATATCGCCCTGTACGGACTGCTCGCCGTCTCAAAAGCGGCGATGCTCAATGCGCAGGTTGCGTTCGTCTCCGCGTTTCTGATTCTTCTTGGCTCCATGTACAGCTACCGCAGGCTGGTCATGCAAAATCTGCAAAACGACACCGTGATGCATCAGGACGACCTTGTCGACAAGATCGACGATCCGTACGACCTCTATTCGGAAACAGAAGAGAGAGAGGATGATCGTCCGCTCAAAGAGGTGATTAAAGAGGAGAAGGCGCGCCTCAAGGCCAATAAGGCGACTGCCAAAAACGTTTCAAAGTCGACACCGGCGCTGCTTTCGGTCTACCGTCTTGTCCCCTATGCGGTTCTGGTGCTGGGATTCATCGCGCTCAAAAACAACGGCATGCTTGAGCTCGGGTACTTTTTGCCGGGTCTGGCCGCCGGCATTGCTGCAGGGTATTTCAGCGGAAAAGCGCTGTTCACACCTACTCGTTGATGACTGGGATGTTGATCGTCACGGCTTTCTTCCCTGTCTCATAAAACAGATGGTTCTTTTTGCAAAGCTGCCCAATCCCTGACGTCTGGGCTTCGTCGTAACAGTCCCCGCTGACTTTTAACGAGAAAAAAGTATATTTTTTATGCTCATAGCGAATGTACTCTCCGATCCGGAATGCCAGTTTCGTCGTGATAGATTCACTGCCGTTAAAGGCTTCATACATCTTGTTGAGCAGACGGATAAACTGGTCGGTGTTCAGCCGTGTTTCGGGCATGGTCGGATCCAAATCTTTGATGAACTCGGCTTCGCTGCCTATGGAGTTGGTCGCAATGCAGAGGTCGATGAGCGAATAGATATTGACCAGATCGCCCTCGACTTCAGGTTTGGAGAACTGAAAAGAGGGAGATTGGAAAAAGCGGATTCCGATCTCCTCTTCATCGATGTAGCCGACCATGATGCCGAAGATTTTGAAGCGACCGTACTCCAGCTCCATAAAGGTCGTTTTGAATCCAAAGGAGGGGCTGGCGTATGTCGTTGCCAGCTCAAACAGGGTGTGCCGGTCGACGCATCCCAGAAGATACTGCCCCTCCGCGTTGACGGAGAGCACTTTTCCCGAAGCGCTGAAGAGAATATAGGGGTTGAAATCGTATTCGATCCACTGCTGCTCGAAGGTCATTATTCCTCGATATAGTTTTTGAGTTTGCGACCGACTTTGGGGTGCTTGAGTTTTTTGATGGCACTGCTCTCGATCTGGCGGACACGTTCGCGCGTGACGTTGAGCTCCTTGCCGATCTCTTCGAGTGTGCGGTCGCTTTCGTCATCCATAATGCCGAAACGCATTTTGATGACCGCTTTTTCTCGTTCGTTGAGCTGCTCCAGCACGCCTTCGATCTGCACCTTGAGATCATCTTTCAAAATGGCGTCCGAAGGCGACAGGGAAGTGCGGTCTTCGATGAAGTCACCGAAGCGTCCGTCTTCCTCGCTGCCGATCGGCGCTTCGAGCGAGATCGGCTCTTTGGTGATCTTGATGACGTTCTTGACCTTTTCGACCGAGAG
>JANTHE010000043.1 GCA_024762585.1 Sulfuricurvum sp.
AGCGCACCCGCGGACATCGCGAAGGTCTTGGTGAAGGCCAGCGGGGTGAAGAGCAGCCCCTCCTGCCCGGAGAGCGCGAAGATCGGCAGGAACGAGACGACGACGAGGGCCAGGGCGAAGAAGATGGGGCGCCCCACCAGCTGCGCGGCCTTGACGATGGCGTCGATACGCTCCGCGTTGGTGAGCGTTCTGCCGAGCTCTTTTTCCTTTTTGTGGATGGCCTTGTGGGCATTCTCTATCATAACGATGCTGGCGTCGACCATGGCCCCGATGGCGATGGCGATGCCGCCGAGACTCATGATATTGCTGCCGATACCGAAAAGTTTCATCAGCAGGAAAGTCATCCCGATGGTGAGCGGCAGCACGATCAGCACGATCAGCGACGAACGCAGGTGCATCAAAAAGAGTGCGATAATGACGACGACGATGACGCTCTCCTCGATCAGCGTCCTCTTGAGCGTTCCGACCGCTTTGTCGATCAGCCCGGAACGGTCGTAGACGGTGACGACATCCACCCCCTCGCTTTTCAGTTCCGCCATCTTGGCTTTGATGCGCTTGATGGCGCTGTAGACATCTTCGCCGTAGCGCACCATTACGATGCCGCCCACGACTTCGCCCTTGCCATTGAGGTCCGCGACACCGCGCCGCGCTGCGGGAACGAGTTCGACCCGGCCCAGTTGTGCCAGCGTGACGGGCACGCCGTTTTTGGTCGTGACGACGAGATCGGCGATGTCACCCAGGTTTTTGAGGTACCCTTTGGCCTGCACCATCCACTCATAACCGTTTTCGATGACGATGCGGCCGCCGGTGTCGTTGTTGTTTTTTTTGAGCACATCGGCGACCTGCTTGATGGAGATGCCGTAGCGGACCAGCGCATCGTTGTTGACGGTGAGCTGGTAGGTCGGCACGAACCCGCCGACGGAGGCGACCTCGCTGACCCCGTCGACGCCCATCAGGGCGTATTTGTAGTAATAGTCTTGCAAAGTGCGCAGTTCGGCGAGGCTTTTCGTTTTGGAAATCAGCGCGTATTCGTAGACCCAGCCGACCCCGGAGGCGTCCGGTCCGAGGGCCACTTCCATACCCGCGGGCAGCTTGCTCTGGATGGCGGCGAGCTGTTCGAGCACACGGCTGCGTGCCCAGTACAGATCGGTGCCCTCTTTGAAGATGATGTAGATCAGGGCGTTTTCATACGTGGAGTAGCCGCGCACCGTGTCGATGCCGGCGATGGCGAGAAACTGCGCCACGAGCGGGTAGGTGCCCTGATCCTCGATAATCTCGGGGCTCTGCCCTTTCCATGTCACCTGCACGATCACCTGCGGCGGCGAGAGGTCGGGGATGGCATCGAGCGGCGTGTTCTTCATCGCCCAGTAGGAGCCAAACACGAGAAACAGCGTCGCCATAAGGACCAAAAATCGATTCCTGACGCTGAAGGCTATAAGTTTTTCAATCATCTTATTCTTTGACGCCAAAGGAGCAAAGCCCCTTTGGCTACGTTAACACTTGGTTTGGTGTTGTCCTCGGGCAAAGCCCTGCGAAATTTCGCTTCGCTACATCGGCAGCAGGCCCGCGCGCCCTTGGCGCTTTTAAAATTTATAACCATCATCTCAATACAACCCGTTGATCTGCGCGTCGGAGTCCATCATGAACAGCGCGTTGTTGACGACTTCGTCACCTTCTGCAAGGCCGGCAACGACCTGATAGCGGTTCCTGTCAAGCGGTTTCACGTCGATCCGGACCGGTTCGTATTCCCCTTCGTACTCGCCGACGATGAAGGCGTACCAGGTGCCGTTTTTGCGGATGACCGCTGTGCGCGGCGCTACGAGGTAGGGCTTGTCGGGACTCGACGAAACGACGCTGACGTACATGCCCGGCAGCAGGAGCCTGTCCGGATTCTCCGCTTCAAGACGCAGAGTTGCCGTGGCCGCCTTGGGGTCGATGTTGGGATAAAGCAGCACTTTTTTCGCGTTGAACGTTCCCTCGACGCCTGTCGGTTTGATGCTAAACCGCGTCAGCATTGCGAGATTGGGCAACTCTTTTTGGTAGAGTTCGGCCTCGATCCAGACCCGGTCGAGATCGACGATGCGAAAGAGGCGCTCGCCCTTTTTGAACGCACTACCTTCGACGATGCTCTTTTCGAAAATCCAGCCCGAAGCGGGCGCGACGATATCGGTGAGGGTGCCGGCTTTACGCCGCTTGTTCACTGCGTTGATTTCGGCGTCGCTCACTCCCAGAAGCTGAAGTTTGCTTTTTGCGCTCGCCACCATTGCTTTGTTGGGGCGCTTGGCGTCGTAGCGCAGGGCGTTGAGGTAGTCCTCTTTGGCCTGAAGCACTTCCGGCGAGTAGACGCGCGCCAGTACTTCCCCTTTTTTCACTTTGCGGTATCTGGTATCGGCAAAGAGTTTTTCCACGTAGCCGCCAAAACGCGGCACGACTTCGTAAATGCGGTTCTCTTCGGCTTTGACATAGCCGTAGTTGGTCTGCGTTTTCGCTGTCGCCACTGATTTCACTTTTACGGTCTGTACGGCAAAGAGCTGCTCGACGCTTGCCTTTTCTGCCGCATGAAGCGGCAGAAGGGCGAGAATGAAAAATGAAAAATGAAAAATGAAAAATGCTTTTGGGTTCATCTGATCTCTCCAATCAATGCTTTGAGTTTCGCCTGTGCGCGCAGATAGTCGGCTTTGGCGGTGATGAGTTGTTCGTCGAGCTTCAGTTTCTGCTCGAGCAGGTCGATGTAGGCGAAGAGTTCTCCGCCGCTGCGGACTTTGGCCTCGCTCAGCTCGAACATATGTGCGATCTGCGGCAGGCTTTCGTCGTGGATGATGCGATAGACGTGCCACGCCCGGGTCAGCTCGGCCCATGCCTGTTCGAATGTGCGGGCAAGCTGCGCACGGAAGTCCGCGGCCGCACTGCCGGCGGCCAATGCTTCTTTGCGCGCTGCTTCGGTGTCATCGTGTTCCGAGCCGTAGATGGGCAACGCGGCCCCGACGGTCACGCTGACGTAGTCGGGATGGGCTTCACGGTAGTAATAACCGAACTTGACATATGGGTCGGCATTGCCCTGACGCTCGCGCACCCTGGACTCTGCCAGCGCTACATCGGTCTGCGCCCTCTTGACATGGTAGGCGCGGTTGTTTTCCAGTTTCGTCTCGATGTCGGACTTTTCCGGCGGTCTGTTTGGGTACTCATCGCAGGTGACCTCTCCGATCTTGCCTTGTACAAGATAGGCCAGCCGCGCTTTTTCGCCATGCAGCGCGGCGTTCAGCTTCTCAACCCGGATCTTGATTTGCGAGAGGGTGAGTTCGGCGGACATGATCCCCATGTGGCGCCCGCCCTGCGTCGAGGTGTAGGCGGTGTTGAGCTCGATGTTCTGGCGTGTCAGTTTCTCATATTCCGCAAGCACATTCAGGTGCGCATGCAGTTCATAAATGGTATAAACGCTCAGGCGGATGCGTTTGGTCAGGTCGACCTGCGCGGCTTCGAGGCTTTCAAAGAGCAGCGCCTTCTGCGCTGAGGTCTTTTCGGTCAGCGCGTCGCGTTTCCCGAACCAGGGGAACTTCTGCTTGACGTTCAGCGACGTCGTCTGCATCGGTTCCAGACTGCGGTTAAGCGGGTCATCGAACTGGATATCATTGATGCCCAGAGAGAGCTCGGGGTTGGCGAAATTGCGGCTCTTGTCGAGATAATCGTCCATGGCGTTTAGCCGCTGTTCGATGACTTTGAGCGAATCATGCTTTGCGAGTGCACGCTCGATGAGCGTGTCGATGGTCTCGGCACCGAGCAGGGAGCTTAGCAGCAGCGTGACAAGGAAAAATCGCATGGGTTTCCTTTTTTATAGATTGACCGAACTTTTTACCCGGATCTTTTTCCCGGTGTTGGGTGTGATGAAGATATGCATCTGCCAGGTGCCACCCATCGCGGTGTTGACGGTGGCTTTGTACCTTCCGTTCCCGAGACTCTCGGCGTCGGCGCGGCTCTCCATCGCGGGCATTCCCGGCATGGCGGGCATGAAGACTTTGACAGCCACTTTCGCGCCTTCGGGGACCGTGTTCTTGACCTTGATGTCGAGGTAGAGGGTGTTGCTGCCCACATGCAGGGGCTTGTCACTGCTGACAAGCACTTTGGCGCTGCGCGATTTCGCGATCTTCTCGAATGCGGCCGCTTGAAGCAGCGTAGTGGAAAGGAACAGTGTTGCGATAAGGATCAGTAAACGTTTCATGATTTGAACTCCGATGTTTTTCGTAATATATCGGAGCCGTGTGCAGGGAGTGTGCAGAAAATCAGGTCTGTTCCAGGACTTCTTTCGCATTTTCTAAGATGATCGGCAATCTTTTGTCGATAACATCTTCGACGATATAAAGATCGATGCCTTCGTAATCATGAGCGATGAAGTTCCTCAGATTGTAGCTTCCTTTGATGTCTTCTTTTTCAAAGAATGCCAGTACATCCAAGTCACCGTTGTGAAGCAGTTTGTCGAACTGTTCCCCGATGGAAGTCAGGTGCATCAAAATGGCGGCTCTGCCGTATTGTTCGTCTTCGAGCGCTTTGTCGGTGCCGCCGTATTCGTCGATAATCGCCTGAATGAATTCGATCTTTTTGATGATGGTTTTTATACGCTCAAGGGCTTTCGTGCTAAACATAGATGAGGTCTTTTAGAATGCTTTTTTTCAATGCCGAATCACTGTCCAGATCAAAAATGTCGATGTTCCGGTGAAATTTTTTTTGGAGCATTTTCCTGATTTTGGCAAGGGTGTCGAAGTAGTCGTAAGCATGTTTATGTTGCAGAAAATCCTGCCGTTTTTTAATGGCGATATCAATATCACTGTAGACACCGTTTTCGCCTCTTGCGTAACTGCCAAAGAGTGCGACCTTTGCGATACCGCGTTCTTCCAGTGCCGGTTTGATCTCTTTGAGAAAGTCGATCAGCTCTTCTTTCGTTGCTCTCATAGGCTAGATTATAGCGAACTTTCAAAGTCAAAAATCATTTCATTGCGCAGGCTACGACCGGGCTAATTTCATTTTCATGCTTTTTCAGTGCCGCTAGCCAGGCGCGCAGGGGTTTGGAAGGCTGCCGTGTGATTTCGTAGATGGCCCATTTGCCCTCTTTGCGGCTGGTCAGTACGCCGGCAGATTTCAGCTGGCGCAGGTGGCGCGAGACCAGCGGCTGGGAGAGCCCGAGCGTGTCGCAGATTTCGCAGACGCAGAGTGCGCCCTCGCGCTGGATCAGTGTGACGATGGCGAGGCGGTTTTTATCGCTGAACGCCTTGGCGAGTGAAATGAGTTCATCCATTTTAGCTCCTGTAAAGATGTATGCTGTTTGAGGACAGGAAAACAAGATGCATACAAAAGGTGTACGTAATTTAAAACAAATAATATAACAAAATAGTTATATATTAAAAGGATGAGCATGGAGTATATTGCTCTTTTCTGGGATGCCCTCGTCGATCTGAGCAACGCGATGGCGCCCTATATCGTTTTCGGTTTGCTGTTTGCGGGGATACTGCACGAGCTGGTGCCGGAGTCGCTGGTGACGAAGCATCTGGGGCGTAACAGTGTCGGTTCCGTCGTCAAGTCCACGCTGTTCGGCATCCCGCTGCCGGTCTGTTCGTGCGGGGTGATCCCGCTCGCGACCGCAATCAAGAAGAACGGGGCGAGCAACGGGGCGACGCTCAGTTTCCTCATCTCCACCCCCATCACCGGCATCGACTCCATTCTGGCGACGTACGGGATGTTCGGCTGGGCCTTTACGCTTTATCGCATCGTGACCTCGATGCTTATGGCGATGATCGCGGGGATTTTGACGAATGTCTATGGCGCCGGGCCCGCAGTCGAACCCCAAAAGCAGGCCGTGTTTTCGATGTCGCCGCCAATCCAGAAGAGTTCCGTGGCTGCCTTCAGTGCTGCACCTGTAGCGGAAACGGCCAAAGAGGAGTGCTGCGATTCGGGGTGCGGCTGTTCGAGGGAAACGAAAAAACGGTTTTCATTGGTGGCGGCGCTACGCTATGCTTTCGTAACGTTGCTCGGTGATATCGCCAAACCGCTCTTTTGGGGGTTGATTATTGGTGCACTCATTACCGTGGCTGTACAGGAAAATCTCAGCGAATTGCTCAAAACGTACGGCTGGCTCTCCTACCTCGTCGTCATCGCCATCGCCGTGCCGATGTACGTCTGCGCGACGGCGTCGCTGCCCATCGCGGCAGGCTTGATGCTCTCGGGTGTGAGCGCCGGTGCGGCGTTCGTCTTTTTGAGTGCTGGCCCCGCCACCAACACCGTCACCATCGGCGTCGTCAAGAAGATGCTGGGCTCCCGCGCACTTGGCATCTATCTGGGTTCCATCGTCATCGGAAGCATTCTCTTTGGTCTCGGTATGGACTGGCTCTTTTCACGCATCGACATCGACCCCGCATCGCTGGTGCATATGGAGGAAGAAGCCGGTCTCATCGCCATCGCCAGCTCGCTGCTGTTGTGGGGGTTCGTACTGTACTACATCATCAAGCCGTGGTTTGCGAAAAAAGAGGGGTCATGTTGTTCGGAGGGGAGCTGTTGCTCTTGAAGAACATCGTCGTTTGACGAGGTAGTGTGATATTGTATATAATATCAAAATGAAGATTGTGCTGGATACGGATGTTGTATTGTCGTCGCTGTTTTCGCGCAGAGGTGCTTCGCACAGATTGATTCGATGGTTGGCAGAAGCATTTTCAAGCGAGCAAAGACGTTTCAATGTCGTGTCCAATACGCAAATCGTCGAATTTTCCGCTGTATTGAATCGGAAGGAGCATCTTGAACGCTCAGGCTTGAATCATGTGGAAGTCGAAGCATTCATCGATGCGCTGGTGTTGATCTCGTTTCGTCAAAATATCAGTTTTCTGTGGAGGCCGTTTTTAAAGGATGTGAATGACGATATGGTTCTTGAAACAGCTTTCAATGCCAATGCGGACTATATCGTGACACACAATCTCAAAGATTTCAACAGGGTTGAATCCACGTTCGGCATCAAAGTGGTGACGCCGAAAATGCTGTTAAAAAAATTAGGAGTAGAGTCATGAACTTTGCACTGCGTATTCCGGATTATTATAAAGATGAGATAGAACAACTCAAAGGAGAAGTCTCTATCAACCAGTTCATCGTCAATGCGTTAAGTGAAAAGATAGCGTCACTCAAGACGCTGGATTATCTAGAAGAACGCGCCAAAAGAGGCTCGGTTGAAAAAATGATGGAGATTCTTTCAAAGGTGCCCGATACCGAGCCTGAAAAAAAAGACCGGCTTTAGTGCCCGATTTTCGGCGTAAACCGCTGCAGCCGTTCGGCGCGCTGGCGGTAGAGGTTGGCCTGCATGGTATGGCCCAGCTGCCCGTGGTAGTAGGCCAGGGCGGCGAGGGTATCGACGTCGCCGCTGTGATGTTTTAACGATGCTTCGAGCACGTGGATGGCTTCGGGAGTGTTAGTGCCGGCGAGCGCGACGGCGTAGACGTATTGGTATCGGGCATCGTCCGGGGCGAGTTTGGCCGCTTTTTCAAGAGATGCCAGTGCTTTGGTCGGCATTTTGGCTCGGACAAACCACAGGCCAAGCGCATGGTGCAGCGCCGCAGCGTCCGGCAGCCGTTTCAACCCTTTTTCCAATACCGTGATCGCGCTCTTTTCCTCCCCTTTTGTTTGCAGAAAATGCGCATAGTTGATGTAAGCGGGAATGAACAAGGGCTGCAGGCGTAATGCTTTCTCAAAGGCTGCTTCCGCGGCATCGTCCTTGCCAAGATTCGCATAAAGTGTTCCCAGCCCGGTCTGCGACTCGGCGCGCTCGGCGCTGAAACGCAGGGTCCGTTCATATTCGGCAATGACGTTTCGCCGTTTTTGTTTCTGTTCGCTGCTCAGTGCATTGGCCGGCAGGCCGGAGAGCTGCCGTGCGGCCTCGATGCGCACCGATTTGACCGGGTCGTCCGCCATGTTCAACAGGGCATTCAGACGCAGCTGCCTGGGGAAGCTCTCCAACGCGCGCAGCGCCGAGCGCCGGAGCATGGGGTCATCGCGTTTGAGTAGTTGGCGGATGGTCATATAGGTCTGCTGTGAAGGATAGTCGCCAAGATGCGTCGCCGCAGTCGCTTTGGCGATGTCGGACGCGTCGCTCATGAGGACGTCGTAGAGCGATTGCGGCGCCGTTTCGCTGCGGGTGCGGAGCGCTTTGAAGGCGTGGGCGAAATCCTGTTTGCCTTTGGGTATTTCACCGAACTGCTTTTTAAGCACTTCCGCCGCCCACTGTGCGCTTTTGTCTTTGTGGCAGTGGTTGCAGGCGTTGGGGATGTCGCTGCCCACAGAGAGGTCGGGGCGCGGGATGCGGAAGCTGTGGTCGTTTCGCACGTCTACGCCCATGTAGGTGCGCGGCGGCATATGGCAGTCGATGCATCCTGCGCCGCCTTTGGGATGAAAATGGTGTTTGGGGGTATCGTAGGTAACGCGGCGGTGGCAGCGGTTGCAGACCCGGTCGCCTTCGGCTTTGCGCTTGAGCGTGTGCGGGTCGTGGCAGTCCGAGCAAGTGACCCCTTCGGCGTACATCCTGCTTTGCAAAAACGAGCCGTAGACGTAGACCTCGTCTTTGATCTTTCCGTCGTCGAAGTAGAGGTTCGGTTCGAGTATCGAGGGGAGGTAGTGCTCCTCGAAGCGCTCACCCGGCTCGAAATCGTCGTCCAGCTGCGTACGGCGGCTGTGGCAGCGCGCGCAGAGCTGCACTTCGGTGCGGTCGATATCGGCAAGCCGCACCGGTTTGCCGCTCTTTTCGTCGATCTCCCACCGTTTTTTGCCAAAGGCGGAGAGGTCGACGGCCAGCCCCTTTTTCCGCGTGCCTTTGTTGGCGTTCGGGTTTTTCGCCCACGCAACATGTTCGCTTCCCGCCCCGTGACACGCCTCGCAGCTGACGTTGATGGCGCTGTAGGTCGTATGGTAGCGCTCCTCTTTTTCGTCGTACCCCTTTTTCAGGTGCGTGCTGTGACAGTCGGCGCACATATAGTTCCAGTTCAGGTTCGGCCCGTCCAGTGCAGGACGTCGCCGGCGGTGACGTTGTCGTCGGGGTGCAGATGAAACCAGCGCTGCCCGCCGACACGTGCACTGCGGCTGTCCCAGGCGATGTTGAGCACCTGCAGCCGCCCGCCGGGAAAAGGGACCATGTACTGCTGCAGCGGATGGACGCCGAAGGTGTGGGTGACCTCGTAATCGTGCGCTCTGCCGTCCGGCCCGTCGGTACGAACCATGAACTTCCCGCCCTTTTTGAAAAAGGTCGTGACGATGCCGTTGTAAGTAAACGATGTATGGTTGAAATCGCCCAGCACGGAGCTGTCGGTGGCCTTTTGCATGGCGAGGTCGTGGTCTGAACCGTGCCAGGATTGGTGTTCGGTTTTATGGCACTGGGCGCAGGCCTGATCGCCGATGTATTCGGCACAGATACCGCTGATGGATAACAGCAATATAAACAGCAGGTTTTTCATTGTAAGATTGTAATCACTTATTCATCAATCGGAGGTAACGGTGTTGCAGCAACGGTGTAGGTCAGATCTGTTCTTGAAGGCACTGAGATTGAGCATGACCGCCGTGTTATCCCTGCCTCTGTTTGTCGCTGGCATCATGTTCGCCGGGGACGTGGTCATGATGGACGAACCCTATTATGAAGCAAAGGTACGTAACACCGAGTTGATCTACACCGAGCAGAACCTTCCGTTCGCGCAGTACACCGCGGGGGTGGAGATGGCGCTCCAGCCGCTGTACGAGAAGATGTACGGCTACACGATGGACGAGACGCTTTCGGTCGTCTTGACCTCCGAATACAACCAGATTCCCAACGGCTTTTCGACGCAGTACCCCAACAACCGGCAGGTGAATTACATCGGCGGGGCACTGATGGCGGACTATTTCAGTGCGACTTCATGGCTGGACACTCTGCTGTACCACGAGACCGCGCACAACTACCAGATGAACGCCAAGGACAATCCCATCTCCTCCACGCTGCACAGCGTGCTGGCCAACGGCGCTTTTTTCATCCCGTGGTTCACGGTGCCCAACATCGTCGAAAGCCCCTTTATGGCCGAGGGCAACGCGGTGCTAAACGAGTCGTGGCACGGCAAGGGCGGCCGGCTCTACAGCGGGCAGTTCAAAGCCGAGACCCTGATGCAGGCCAAAGCGGGCTACCTCACCTCCGAACGGGTCTACAACGACAACTACTTCTTTCTCTACGGTTCGCACTTCTATACGCTCGGCGGTTTCTACCACTACTATCTGGCGCAGACTTTCGGGCTGCAGAAGACCAACGACTACTGGAAAAAGCATTCGCACTACTGGTTTTGGCCCTTCTTTACCAACGACAGCTTGAACGCGGCGGTAGGGAAAGATTTCGAGACGACGCTCGCTGCATGGAGCGAAAAGATGGAGGCCGAATCCAAAGCGCTAAAGCAGACAAAAGGCGAAACAGTCGCCTCGTCACAGTTTCTCAATCCGATGAACGGTGACGGTGAGCAGATCTATTTTGTCGTCAACGAAACCGGGCGTGACACGCCTGAACTCGTCGTGTACGATAAGCGCAGCGGCAAGGTGACGAAAAAACGCGGCAGCTGGCTCAGTGGCAAAGTGGTGCGCACCGGCAGTGGCACCTACGCCACGCAGTCGTCGAACTTCACCAATCCGTGGCGCATCTACATCGGGCTGTTCGACAACGATGGGCAGATTGTGAAGGGCACGCGCTCGAATGTGGTTGAAGGCTACCTTTCCGACGGGCGCGCCGTCACCTTCGACGTGCCGTCGTCGTACCGGTTGCCGCAGCTGTATGTCGGCGGCGATTTTTACGCGCAGACGACGTCGTCGGTCTTCATCGACGGCGATGATCTCTACTACTTCGTCCAGAAGGAGAAGAGCCGTACGCTGTATAAAAACAAAACGGCGCTGACGAGCCTGCAGGGCTACTACGGTCATGTAGTTGGCACGGATAGTGACGGTGGGGTCTTTTTCATCGCCAATACTGAACACGGCAGCGGGCTGTTCCGCTTTCAAGACGGCAAAAGCGTGCAGATGCACCCTGCCGATACCATCGTGGATGCCCGTCTCATCGACGATACCCATGCGCTGGTCGCCGCGGTGGGTTCGGATGCCTACACCTTCGAGACAGTGACGCTTTCGCCGCAGAAAAAAGCGCCGTACGAAGTGAAACTCTTTGTCGAGGACGAACCCTACTACCGCGCCGCCGATACAGAGGTGCATCCGCAAAAAGCTCCGAAGCTGGGAACGGATGAGCGGTTCATCCCATTGCTCGACATGCGCTACAGCGCGACTAATCTCGTGATGGGCGTTGATGACGACGCCGGGTTCGTCTATGATGTCTCGGTCAACTTCGCCGACGCGCTGACGCTCAACAGCCTCGGCTTCTTCATCGGGCGCGGTCTGGACGAGTATACGCTCGGCGGCGCGAGCTACAGCAACTCGCAGTATTTCATCGATTTCACGCTGACCGGTTACGGGGTCATCGACCGTCCCGACAACAACACGACTGCCGATGAAAACGACTACGGCCTCTTCGCCACCGCCGCCATTCCGTTTTGGCGTCAGGGGTACTACGACGGCACACTGAATGTCAGTTACTATGAGGATTACGAAGCCAAAAGCCGAAAGCCGCTCTCGACGGTGCTGTCGCTGAGCCGTTACGAGCAATACGGCGTGAGCATGTACCCCAACTTTCTGCTCGGTGCCGAGGGCTATTACAGCAGCGACCGGGGTACGAACGCCTTCGGCGGCAAATTGCGTTATGCGCAGGGGTACGGACACGAGTTTTACGCCAAGGCCAACGGCAAGTATGTCACCAGTGATGCAGACAACGCACGGGATAATCACGGGGTGAAAGTGACTAAAAATATCTACTCGGCATTGAT
>JANTHE010000044.1 GCA_024762585.1 Sulfuricurvum sp.
TAACAAAAAAGATGGATACGATCAGACGTCGCATCTCATGCACTATCTTGATTTCTCGTTTGACGTCGAGCTAAAGCATCTCTTGGGTAAATCCTGGAAAAATCTTTGGTTCGGCTATGCCCTGCATCATCGCTCCGGTGTCTTTGAATCCGCGCACCAATATGGCCAGATCAAAGGCGGCAGTAATTACAACACGCTTTATCTGCAGCTGCATTTCAATGATGAAAACTGATGATTGTTTGTATGAAGATGGTCGGGATGACAGGGCTCGAACCTGCGACCCCCAAGCCCCCAGCTTGGTGCGCTACCAGACTGCGCTACATCCCGAAATGAAGATGGAAAGTATAATCGAATAAAGGTAAAAAAGGGCTAACGGAAAACCGTTCCGCCCTTTTTTTACTTATAGCGGTAAGTGATACGGCCCTTGTCGAGGCTGTACGGCGTCAATTCCAGCTTGACACGGTCGCCCGGAAGAATCTTGATGTAGTGCATCCGCATCTTCCCGGCGATATGGCACAAAATCACGTGCCCGTTCTCAAGCTCTACACGAAATGTCGCGTTCGGCAGCGCTTCAACTACTGTACCGTCAACCTCAATGACATCATCTTTTGCCATTTATGCTCCTTGTGGTAATGATAGAATTTCAGCTTTGCCGCCGATGACAGCAACTGTATGTTCATAATGCGACCCGCGAAGGCCATCGATGCTGACAACATCCCATCCGTTGTCAAGTATCTTCGCCGTGCTGTCTTGCTGGCAGATCATGGGCTCCAGGCAAAACACCATCCCGTTTTTGATCTTGGGGCCGGCCTTGGGGTTTCCGCCTTCGAGATAGTTCGGGATTTCAGGCTCTTCATGCGGCCGTTTGCCGATGCCGTGCCCGCAGAATCCGCGCAGCGGTACAAAACCCCGCTCTTTGATAAAATCCTCCATCGCCTTGGAGAGCTCTTTGAACCGCATCCCCTCTTTGATCGAATCGATCGCAAAGTAAAGTGTATCTTTGGCGCAGGCGATCAGCGCTTCGTCTGCGGCACTGACCGCACCGACCGGTACACTGATGGCCGCGTCGCCGAAATAACCCTCAAGCTCCGTACCGATATCGTACCCGATCACATCACCCTCTTGCAGCCTGTACTCCGACGGGATGCCGTGAATGATGACTTCGTTGAGGGAGGTGCAGACCGCGTTGGGAAATCCGTAAAGTCCCTTGAAAGAGGGACGTGCATTATGCGCACGGATATAATCTTCGGCCATGGCGTCGAGCTCTTTTAGGCTCATGCCCGGGCGTGTTTCAGTCCGAAGCAGTTCGAGCGCACCGCCAACAATCGCATTGGCGGCACGGAGTTTATCGATTTCTTGGGGTTTGCGCAGTGCAATGGCCATAAATCAGAGACCGACCGCGCTGAGCGTTTCGTACTTGCTCATATAGATCTGAGCCTCGATTTTACGCATGGTGTCAAGTGCGACCTGCACCGTAATCAAAACGGCGGTACCGCCGAAGTAGAACGGTACCCCCATCCCCTTGACGATGATCCACGGCAGTGTCGCGACCAGCCCCAGGTAGATGGCACCGGTAAAGGTCAAACGTGACGCTGTTTCGTTCAGAAACTCCTTGGTCGCCTCACCCGGACGCACGCCCGGGATGAAACCGCCCTGACGCTTGAGGTTGTCCGAGATGTCCTTGGCATTGAACACGATCGATGCATAAAAATAGGCGAAGAAAACCACGAACAGGAACGTCAAAAAGTTAAAAAAGTAACTGCTGGGGTTCAGCACGTCCGCCACCATCTGAATATAGGGATTGGTACTGCTGGACAACACCGTCATCGGGAACATCAAAATCGCCGAAGCGAAGATGACCGGAATAACACCCGAGAGGTTGACCTTGATCGGAATGTAGTTCATCACCCGCTTGTTCTGGTTCGCCATCATCGTCTTTTTGGCATACGTCACCGGAATACGGCGCTCGCCCAGCTCCACGTAAATGATGACACCGATCGTGATCAGAATCAACAAGATGATTGCAATAACAGTGATGAAACTCATGGCACCGGTATTGAGCATCTCAACTGTATGTCCGATCGCAGACGGAATCGCGGAAACAATCCCTGCGAAGATGATCAAAGAGATACCATTGCCGATACCGCTTTGTGTGATCTGTTCTCCTATCCACATCAGCATCATCGTTCCTGCGAGCATAGAGACGGCCGCCACCATGACAAACGTACCGTGATCCATCAAAATCGCGCTGCTGCCGTCCTTGCCGGTCATACTTTGCAGACCGATGCTGACACCGACAGCCTGCACAAGTGTAATAGCGATCGTCGCATAGCGGATGATCTGCATATATTTGACCATACCGTCGCGCTCTTTTTTCATCTGACCCAGGTTCGGAAATGTCGCTGCAAGCAGTTCCATGATGATCGAAGCGGTGATATAAGGCATGATACCGAGTGAAATGACGGAGAGACGCTGGACAGCATTACCGCTGAACATATTCATAAGGCCAAGTGCATCGTTGGAGTGTGAATCGAAGAAAGAGGCGATGACCGCCGTATCGACGCCCGGTACCGGCACGTAGGCCAGCAACCGGTATAAAAAAAGAAACCCGATCGTAATAAGGATCTTGTTGATGAGCTGCTGGTTCATTACTTGCCAGTTGTCGTTACGTTTTCGTCTTTGATCTTGCTCTCAAGCGCTTTCGCCGCGGTGCCGACCAGTTTGACCCTGGTGACGGACTTGCTCATTTTGTGCACACCGCGAATCGCTTCGACGGTGATCTCATCCAGTGCCGCCACCGCTTTGACGCGGTCGACGTTGATAGCGTAAGGCTTGCAAACACGTGACGTGAATCCAATTTTCGGGAGGCGTTTTGCCAGCGGCTGCTGTCCCCCCTCGAAGTTGCGCTTGCGCTTGTAGCCTGTACGTGACTTCTGACCCTTGTTACCGCGGGTCGCCGTTTTGCCCATACCGCTGCCCTGGCCGCGGCCGACACGTTTCGTAGAATGTGTCGAACCTGCTGCAGGTGTCAAGTTTTCAAGTGCCATATTCTTATCCTTTCATACGCGCAAGCGCTTCGATCGTCGCACGGACAACCGAATTCGGATTGTTCGAACCGATGGACTTGCTCAGGATGTCCTGAATGCCCGCAAGTTCGAATACGGGGCGCATCGCACCGCCCGCGATGACACCGGTACCTTCTGAGGCCGGTTTCATCAGGATGCGGCTGGCATTGAACTTGTGTTCGATGTCATGCGCGATTGTCGTACCTTTGATGCTGACGTTGGTCAGGTTCTTGAACGCTTCGTCCACCGCTTTGCGGATCGCGTCAGGAACCTCTTTCGCCTTACCGTAGCCAAAGCCGACCGTTCCGTTCTTGTTTCCTACGACAACCAGTGCAGTGAAACGAAAACGACGTCCGCCTTTGACGACCTTGGTGACCCGACCGATGTGTACGATCGATTCTTCGAATTCTTCTCTGTTGATAGTTTCCATCGATCAGTCCTTAAAACTTAATTTCGTTGGCGCGAAGTGCATCGGCAAAGGCCGCAACGACGCCGTGATAGACGTAGCCGTTACGGTCAAAGAAGATCTCGCTGATACCGGCTGCTTTGAGCTTGCCCGCGAAATCCGCCGCCAGTGCCGCAGCACCCTCTTTATTGGCTTTGGCGCCCAGCGGCTTCGTACTTGAAGCCGCCAGTGTCACCGCCGCGTCGTCGTTGACCGCCTGTACGCTGAGATAGCGGTTGGAGCGGAAAATGCTGACGCGCGGCTTTGCAGCCGACCCGCTGATTTTCGCACGGATGCGGCGTTTGCGCTGAACACGTTTTGAAGCTTTCGCTTTCATGATTTTCAGATTCATCTAGCCCCTCCCTTATTTTTTGGCCGTTTTACCGGCTTTGCGGACAATATGCTCTTCGACATATTTGACACCCTTGCCTTTATAAGGCTCCGGCGGACGGAACGCACGGATCTCCGCCGCCATCTGACCGATCTGCTGGTTATCATTGCCTTTGATGGTAATGATGTTCTTGTCGACGGAAACGTCGACACCCGCAGGAATGTCATAATCGATGTCGTGCGAGAAGCCCAGCTGCAGGTTCAGCACCTTGCCTTTGACCGCGGCGCGGTAACCGACGCCGTTGATCTCGAGCTGCTTCGTGAAACCTTCTGTCAGGCCCTTTACGATGTTGGCAGACAGGGCACGGTACGTTCCCCAGAATGCACGGTGCTCTCGCTCATCGGACTTGGATGCAAACGTAAGCGTGTTGCCTTCGATCGTAAAATCGACATTGCCTTTTGTGTCGAGCGTGCGTGTACTGTTGCCTTTTTTGAAAGTGATGACATCACCGTCAGCCGTTACGTTCACATCGGCCGGGAATGCGACCGGAGCTTTACCAATACGTGACATGTGCTATCTCCTTACCAAATCGTACACAGGACTTCACCGCCGACGCCAAGCTCGTAAGCCTTGTCGTTTGCGATGACACCTTTGGAAGTACTGATGATGATCGTACCATAGCCGTTTTTGTAACGCTTGATATCGTCACGGCCCTTGTAGACACGGCGTCCCGGCTTGGAAACGCGTTTCATCTCGTTGATCACGGTCTTGCCGTTCTCGTCATACTTCAACACAACGTTGATGCTCTTCTTGTTGCCCTCTTCGACAACGTTGAAACTATCGACATACCCTTTATCTGCGAGAATACCGACTACTGCTTCGACCGCGTTGGAGTGCAGCAGTGTTGTCACGTCGAGGCGACGCATCGCTGCATTACGAATACGGGTCAAAGAGTCTGAAATAAGATCATTTACCATTATTATTTTCCTTGCTAACAGTCAGGAGTTTCACCTTGGAATTATACAGCAGGAGAACAAAGTCCTCCTGCTTACGCGAACGCTTTGTTTTCCTCAGCGGAAAGCCCGCGGCTCCTTGCGCCCTAAAGCAACAAGGTTGCGCGGGCCTGCTGCCGAAGCAAACACAGTGTTAACGTAGTCGGATGGGCTTTGCTCATCCGGCGTATAATTTACCAGGACGACTTTCTGACGCCTGGGATCAATCCCTCGTTTGCCATCTTTCTGAAGCAAACACGACAAATACCGAAATCACGCAGCACTGAATGCGGACGCCCGCAGATCTGGCAGCGTGTATAGGCGCGAACCGCGAACTTGGGCTTGCGCTTCTGTTTTGCGATCATGGACTTCTTAGCCATTATCTCTTCCTTTCGCAAAAGGCATACCGAGCTTCTCGAGCAGGGTGAACGCCTCTTTGTCACTGTTCGCCGTCGTGACGATCGTGATGTTCATCCCGTGAATCTGCATGATGGAATCATAATTGACTTCCGGGAAGATCAGCTGCTCATTCAAACCGAAGTTGTAGTTACCGCGACCGTCAAAACCGTTGCGCGGCACACCGCGGAAGTCTTTCACGCGCGGCAGCGCAATGGCGAGCAGTTTGTCCAGGAACGTATACATGTTCTCACCGCGCAGGGTGACTTTGACACCGACCGGCATTCCTTCGCGGACTTTGAAGCCTGCAACGGATTTACGCGCGTCGACGACAGTCGCATGCTGACCGGCGATGGCGCTGATGGTCTCCTGGATGTTCTGGATAAGCTTGTTGTCTTTCATTGCAAAACCGGTACCGACGGAGATGATGATCTTCTCAACAGCCGGGATCTGCATAGGGTTCTTGATCTCAAGCGCGCTCTGCAGCTCCGGTTTCAGTGCAAGATATTTCTCTTTCATACGTGCCATGAATTACGCCTCCACTTTGCGGACATTAGATGCATCGATCGGCATCTCTTTACTTGCGAATCCGCCTTTAGGGTTCTCTTCGGTCGGCTTGACGGCTTTTTTAGCTACCTTGCAGCCTTTGACGAGGACCTTGTTCTCTTTTGGCATGACCATCATCACTTCCGCTTTGGTGCCTTTGTCGTCACCGGCAATGATTTCAACCATATCGCCTTTTTTGAATTTAAACTTTGCCATTACACAACCTCCGGCGCGAGCGAAACGATCTTCATGAATCCTGCATAGCGCACTTCACGGCTGACAGGGCCAAAGATACGTGTACCGATCGGCTCTTTTTTCGCATCAAGGATGACCGCAGCATTGTCGTCGAAACGGATCAGTGAACCGTTTTCACGCTGCACCTCTTTTTTAGTGCGCACAACGACCGCCTTGACTACCTGACCTTTTTTCACTTTCCCGGTCGGCAGCGCCTTCTTGACTGAAGCGACAATAACGTCACCTACAGAAGCGTAGCGACGCTTGGAACCGCCCAGGACCTTGATACACATGATCTCTTTCGCGCCAGTGTTATCGGCAACGTTCAGACGGGAAAAGCTCTGGATCATGACTCAGCTCCTACCACGCTTTTAAGCGTGAACGATTTTGTTTTGGACATCGGGCGGCACTCAATCGCAATCACCTTGTCGCCTACGTTCAATGAATTACTTTCGTCATGGACGAGGTATTTCTTGAAACGCTTGACCGTTTTGTGATAGCGCGGGTGCATCACACGGCGCTCAACGAGGACCGTCGCCGTTTTGTCACCGGCTTTTTTGACGACTACACCCTGAATTTCACGTTTAGACATTCGGGTCTCCTTACTTCGCTGCGCAAAGCGCAGTGTTGATACGTGCAATGTCTTTGCGCACGGTGCGAAGTTCGCTCGTGTTCTGCAGTTGCATCGTTTTTTGTTTCAGCTTCAGCGTGAAGAGCTCGGTCTTCTTCTCTTTGAGCATCGCGCCGAGTTCCGCTGGAGTCTTCTCTGCCAAATCAGTATACTTCATTGTCCATCTCCGCCGTGACTATTTTAGTTTTGAATGGCAGCTTGTGCATCGCCAGCAGCAGCGCTTCGCGTGCTACCGTCTCTTCAACACCACCCATTTCGAAGATGATACGACCCGGTTTGATATTCATAACCCACTGATCGATTGCACCTTTACCTTTACCCATACGTACTTCAAGCGGCTTCTTGGTCAAAGGCTTGTCCGGGAAAACACGGATCCAAATCTTGCCCTGACGCTTGATGTGACGGGTTGCCGCGATACGCGCCGCTTCGATCTGACGGGAGTTGATACGACCCGCTTCGACCGCTTTGAACGCAATATCACCGAATGCAAGCTTGTAGCCGCTGCGCGCGTTTCCACGGTTGCGACCTTTCATATACTTGCGGTATTTCATTCTTTTTGGCATTAACATGATTAATCCGCCTTTCTCGGAGCGCGTCCGCGGCGCTCACGCTTTTCTTCTTTGGGTTCGGGCTGGATCCCTTTGGAAAGGACTTCGCCTTTGAAGATCCAGACTTTGATCCCGATGATGCCGTACGTCGTTTGCGCTTCGGCAAAACCGTAATCGATCTTGGCACGCAGTGTATGCAGGGGAACACGACCTTCGCGGTACCACTCGGTACGGGCCATTTCGGCACCGCCCAGGCGGCCGGCGACGGCAATACGGATACCCTTGGCACCCGCACGCTGTGCGTTTTGCATTACTTTTTTCATCGCACGGCGGAACGCGATACGGCGCTCGAGCTGTGTCGCGACGTTCTCGGCAACGAGCTGTGCCGCGATCATCGATTTTTTCTCTTCTTTGATATTGACGGCAATATCTTTGCCGATCAGGTTCTGAAGCTTTGTTTTGAGCTTCTCGATATCGGCACCTTTTTTACCGATGATGATACCGGGACGCGCCGCGACGATGGTGACGCGCAGACGCTTGACCGTACGCTCGATGATGATGTTGTTCACACCCGCATAGTAGAGTTCCTTTTTCAGGAATGTACGAATTTTGTGGTCTTCGCCCAGATTCGCAGGCGCATTTTTAAAATTCGGATACCAGCGGGACTCCCAGTTACGGTTGATGCCCAGGCGGAATCCGATCGGATTGACTTTCTGACCCATGATTAGTTCCCCTCTACTTCTACTAGAATATGTGCCGTCGGCTTGCGGATGCCCGACGCCATACCGCGCGCACGCGGACGGAAGCGTTTGAGGACCGGACCGTTGTCGACGCGGCAGGAAGTGATCACACAGTCACCGGCGTCGTTGCCGCTGTTTGCCACCGCCGATGCCACGACTTTGGAGATGATCTTCGCTGCTTTGTTCGGCGTGAACTCCAGCGCAGCGATCGCTTCTTCAGCGTTCATGCCCTGGATCTCACGTGCGATCAGACGGGACTTGGTCGGAGAGACGCGGATAAATTTCAACAGTGCTCTTGCCATTTAGCCCACCTTCTTCTGAACAGAGCCTTTGTGGCCCTTGAATGTACGTGTCGGAGCAAATTCGCCGAGCTTGTAGCCTACGTGGTTTTCCGTCACGTATACCGGTACGAACTGACGTCCGTTATGGACGTTGAGTGTCAGACCGATCATCTCCGGCATGACCACGCTGCGGCGTGACCATGTTTTGATAGGCTTATTGCTCTTCGCTTCTTTGGCTGCGAGCACTTTTTTCATCAAATGGTCGTCTACGAACGGACCTTTTTTTACTGAACGTGCCATCGATTAACCTTTCTTACGACGAGTGATAATCAGCTTATCGCTCGCTTTCTTACGACGAGTCTTCGCACCTTTGGTCGGTTTACCCCAAGGAGTAACCGGGTGACGACCGGAGTTTGTCTTACCTTCACCACCACCGTGCGGGTGGTCGATGGGGTTCATCGCGGAACCACGCGTCTGCGGGCGGATACCCATGTGGCGTGAACGGCCCGCCTTGGCGAAGACGATATTGCTGTACTCTTCGTTACCGACGGTACCGATGGTCGCAATACATTCACCCAGGACGTAGCGCATCTCGCCTGAAGGCAGACGCAGGGAGACGTATTTGCCGTCGCGGCCCATGATCTGTGCCGATGTACCGGCGGAGCGGACCATCTGTCCGCCTTTGCCCGGCTTGAGCTCAACATTGTGAACCGTCGTACCGACGGGGATGTTTTTCAGCTTCATCGCGTTGCCCGGCTTGATATCAAGCCCTTCGGCCGCGCTGGCGATCGTATCGCCGACATTCAGGCCCTTGGGCTGAATGATGTAGCGTTTTTCGCCGTCGGCATAGTTCACAAGCGCAATGCGGCAGTTACGGTACGGATCATACTCGATCGCCGCAACCGTTGCCGGGATACCGAACTTGTTGCGTTTGAAATCGATGATGCGGTACAGCTTCTTCGCGCCGCCCTGCTTGTGACGGGACGTGATGCGTCCGTTGTTGTTACGGCCGGCATGTACCGGCAGTTTTTTCAGCAGACCGCGAACGCTCGCTTTTGCTGTAATGTCTTCCGAGTCGATGTTCGTATAGAAACGGCGGCTCGGTGTGATGGGTCTGTAGGTTTTAATTGCCATGATTACACCGCCAACGATTCGATTGCCGCGCCTTCAGGCAGCTTAACGTAAAACTTCTTGTAGTCGTTTTGCTTGCCCATGACACCGCGGAAACGTTTCACTTTTCCGCTTTGGTTCAGCGAGTTGATACGGGTCGGAACGACACCGAAATATTCGCGGAACACCTCTTTGAGACCACTCTTGGTCATACGCGGCGACGTCTGTACGACAACCACGCCGTCTTCTTGCAGACCGAGCGTCTTCTCTGTATAAACGATTGATTTAATATCTGTAATATCAGCCATCTCAGCTCTCTTTAGTCAGATTTTCCCATACCGCTTTTTCGATCACGACTGCGCGGTATGCTGATGCCAGGAATGCATTCAGTTCGTTCTCTTCAACCAGGTAAGTGGACTGAATGTTACGGAACGCCAAAAAGGTTTTCTCGTCGATGATGGACTTGACGAACAGTGCATCGCGCACGCCCAGTTTCTCAAACATCGCCTTGGCGTCTTTTGTCTTGCCCGAAGCGACTTCAATCGAATCGACGATGAAGAGCTTCCCTTCGCTTGCCAGTGCCTCAAGGGCAAAGTTCAGCGCGAGCTTTTTTTGCTTCTTGTTGACTTTCTGGTCATAGTTGCGACCGGTGTTCGGTCCGTGCGATACGGCACCACCGACCCAGATCGGCGAACGACGTGAACCGGCACGCGCACCGCCGCGGCCTTTTTGCGCCCACGGTTTCTTGCCGCCGCCGCGAATGACCGAACGGGTCTTCGCAGACGCGGTATCGGCACGCAGCCCTGCCTGGTATGACTTGACATACAGGTAGAGGTTGTGCGGGTTGATGCCGCCGAAACTTTCGGGCAGCGTCAGCTCGGACGCTTTTTCAAAATTTTCATTCAATACGATTGCGCTCATTATTTAACAACCTTTACACGACCCATTGCACCGTTCGCGCCCGGGATGGAACCCGCGACGACGAGGATGCCGTTTTCTGCGTCGTAAGAAATCACTTCATTTTTAACGGTCACTTTGGCATTGCCGTACTGACCGGCCATTTTACGGCCTTTCATGACGCGGCCAGGCCACTCACAGTTACCGATTGAACCACCGGCACGGTGGAAACGCGAACCGTGCGCTCCGGGACCGCCGGCGAAGTTCCAACGCTTCATGACACCGCTGAAACCGCGGCCTTTGGAACTGAAAGTCGCCTTGAGGACTTTCGCTTCACCCAGGGCGCTCATGTCGAGGTCGCCCGCATCGGTGTTGCTGACACTCAGCGTCACGAAACGGTTGAACTCTTTGGGCAGATCATATTTTTTCTGCTGACCTTCGATGGACTTGTCCATCTTCTTTCCGTCGCCGTAAGCCACAAGCGCGCGCCCGTTTTCGACAGTGCAGACTTTGGCTTCTTTGACTTTCAAAAGCGTAACCGGAGTGCTCGGAACGCTGATGGTACGGCTCATGCCGATTTTTTCAACAATATATTCCATTGCAGTACTCCTTACTTATCCATCGAGCGGACTTCTACGTCCACTTCCGGCGCCAGATCAAGTTTCATCAAAGAGTCGACCGTATCCGGCGTTGCGGAGACGATGTCGATCAGACGGGCGTGCATACGGATCTCGAACTGCTCACGGCTGTCTTTGTTGACGTGAACGGACTTGAGAACCGTATATTTGCGGATTTTGGTCGGCAAAGGGATCGGGCCGCGGATTTCCGCACCCGTACGCTTTACAGCTTCAACAATCGAGCTGACCGAACGGTCCAGTACACGGTGATCGTACGCTCTCAGTTTCAAACGAATCTTTTCCATTATTTTTCCTCATAAAGAACTCGTTGGCCATGGGTTTTACAGTAAAAAACCCCTATCCAACTATAAAAGGGAGCGGAATTATACTGAGTTAAATCAGAAGATTCAAGGGTTTTAGGGGCCTTTTAGGAAATTCATCTTAAATTTATTTCCTTTTTAAAAGGAAACGTTACAATTATACAATCATTTACAGAGGTAAAAATGACAGAGCTGCTTGAAAAATTCTATCGCCAGGATCTTCACGCTTCTGGGTTTGTCGAACGAAAGTTTTTTCCGCCCGAGCACTCGTTTTGCCTGACCGGCGTGCCCCTTAGCGGAAAAACGATGCTCATCAAAAACTACCTGTTGCAGAAAAAAAAGGCCTCTTACCTGTATGTGGACTGCGACGATGTGCGCATCGATACCGATGCCTTCAACAAGCAGATCCGCTCGTTTTGCAATACCCACGAGCTCCATACCGTCGTGCTTGACAACTACCGTACAGAACTCGCACTGCCCGTCGCTACACAGTTGATCCTGATTTGCCGGGAGCTGATCGCTATCGAGCATCTGGTCTCCTACCGGCTGGAGCCGCTGGATTTCGAGGAGTTTCTCGCCTTTGAGCGCAAATACGACGAAAGTGCGCTCAACGATTTTTTACAGCTGGGCGGTTTTCCGCTCATGCACAAGACGCCCTCCGAAGAGCGAAGCCTGCTGCTGCAGCGCACCCTCAAAACGGCGCTGGGCGAGATGGGGTTTGAACTGCTG
>JANTHE010000045.1 GCA_024762585.1 Sulfuricurvum sp.
ATGTGATGCGAACCGACGCCGAGAAAATCGTTGTAGCGCACAGCATTGCCGGAGTGAATCACAATGTCGCAGGTATGCCCACCCAGGTCAATGACGGCGGCACCAAGTTCTTTTTCATCCTCATTGAGTACGGCGATGGCACTGGCATACCCGTTGAGTACGACGGTGTCCACTTCGACGCCCGCACCGCGCACAGCTTTTTTAAGGTTATTGAGATTCGATTTCTGTGTCGTGATAATGTGCGTTTCTACTTCGAGGCGCGATGCATTCATTCCAAGCGGGTCTTCAATGAATTCCTGATCGTCGACGATAAAGTTGTAGGGCAGGGTGTGAAGTACTTCATACTCGTTCGGAATATTTGCATTGTAGAGTGAAGTATGCATCACCCGGCTGATCTCCTTGAACGTGATCTCCCTGTTTGGGATATTGACGATGCCACTGGAGTTCAGGCTTTTCGTATAGGCACCCGAAATAGAAACAACGGCACGTTTGATCTCCGTTCCGGCGACGCGTTTGGCATCCGCCAGAGCGCTTTTGATCGCTTTTGATGCCAGTTCTATATTTGTGATGGAACCTTTCTTGATTCCCTGCGAACGCGTGATGCCCGCCCCTATGACCTGGATTGATCCTTCGCTTCCGACTTCAGCGATGATGGCACAGATTTTACTGGAGCCAATATCAATCGAGAGGACGTTTTTTTTCACTGCCCAAACCCTTCAAGAAAGATTTTGGTCTCATAGCGCTGTCCCAGAGCAGTTATCAGGCCGCGGTTGAAGAGTGCGCTTTTCGTCTGCATGACAGCGGTAGCGACAGTTGGATCACTCTGTTTTTCAATTTTCTGGTCGACAATTCTATACAGGACCATCTTGTGTGATTTCAGACCAGCCGCTCCATACGATTTGTTTCCTTTGAAGATAGCGCTGAGGAGTTCCTTTGTATCATTAGAATCCAGACCGTTAAATCCTTCTGTATCGGAGCGTTTGAGATACGTGCCGGTCGTCTCTCCTTTGAATGACTGTACCTGCTCTTTTGCCATTGTCAGCATCTTGTCATTGCGCGCATGGCGAAGATAATCCTCTTTAATATCGGCTTTGGCTGCTTTGAAAGATTTGGCAACAGGTTCAATGACTTCAAGGCGTTTTATGATGACATAACGTTCGCCCTCTTTCTTTGGTTTCAGGTAGGGCTTGAGTGGATCGGCTTGGGCGATGGCCTGGAGTGTGGCAGTCGAGAATCGGTTGTCTTGCTTGCTTACGACCGCTTCATGCACAGCAATATCTGCGGGCAGCTTCTCTTTCTTAAAGGCGATATAGGTTCTTAAGGCGGCTTTATTGGTTGCTTTATCATTCAAAGCAGCCATCACAGCGGTTTTGGCCGTAGCATAGTCTAGCAGTTTGCCATCAGGCCCAACAAAGTCATGTTTGTGCGCTTCATAGTAGGCTCTTGCCTCTTCTTCACCGGATTTTGCAGAAACCGCAGCCTGCTCAATATAGGCAATTTTATACATGCGATCGGTCATATAGTCGTTTTTATGTGCTTCCCAATAGTTTTTCAGCGCGTTGTCGGAAATGTCAACGTTGACCATATCGTCCGTGATGACCTTGTACTCGATCTTGTCAGCAATTCCCAATGCCGTTTCAAATGCATCAATTTCAACCGGGGCGGCAGTGGTTGGAAAGAGTCTCACCAGTTTCTGGATCAGCAGCGATTTTCGCAGGTCGGCTTCATACTCCGTTGGCGTGAGATGATTTTGTTTGAGCACCTTCTGGTAAAGCGTTTTGCTGAAGACACCGTTTTCAAAAAAGGCATTCTGAGACTGCAATACGGCGGCGACCTCTTGATCGGTCGTTTCGAGGTTATAGCTGTTAGCAAGATTGAGCAACAGTGCCTGGTCAATCAGCTGACGTAACGCCTGTTTGTCCAGACCGAACTTTTTAGCCTGTTCCTGATCGAACTGGCCCTGAAACATCTGGCTGTATTGGCTGAACAGCTGCGAATATGTTTTTTGCAGTTCACGGTTGGTGATACTGACGTCTCCGACCTGGGCCACTGCTCCCGATTTGTCGCCGTAACTATATTGTCCCCATCCGACAAATCCTGCTCCGATAAATGCGATGGTGGAGATCCAGATCGTGATGACAAGGTATTTCCGGTGTCGCTGCATCCATGTGATCATCTGTACTGTTAGCCTTCTTCGACGTGATGATTAATTTTAAGGTTTAAAGCTTAAGAACTGCCTTAAAGTACCTGTTTTACGAGAGATTTTTCACTAAGAATTCAAAAAAAACTGATACTATATTCGAAACCGCTTCCAAAAAGGCCGCAATATGAAAAATGATGATATTTCCAGACGTGATCTTGAACACATCTGGCACCCCTGTACGCAGATGAAAGATCATGAGTTCCTGCCCATGACCCCGGTAAAAAAAGGCGATGGTGTCTATCTTGAAGATTTTGAAGGGCACCGGTTTATCGATGCCATCAGCAGCTGGTGGGTCAATCTGTTTGGTCATGCGAACCCGCAGATCTCCGCAGCGGTGGCAGAACAGGCCCGGACGTTAGAGCATGTTATCCTTGCAGGCTTTACTCATGAGCCCATTGTGCGGCTTTCCGAGCGACTGGTTGCATTGACCCCAAAAGAACTAACACGCTGTTTTTATGCTGATAATGGCTCAAGTGCGGTCGAAGTAGCCTTGAAAATGGCATACCACTATTATAAAAATATTGGAAAAGAGCGACCATTGTTTGTGTCGCTGGAAAACAGCTATCACGGCGAGACCATCGGTGCGCTGTCGGTCGGGGATGTCGCACTGTATAAAGAGACATACGGACCGCTGCTGCTGCGCTGCCTTCAAACCCCTGTTCCGCTCGATCAGAGTGAATCGGCGGCCTTGGAAGCGGCAGCAGCATTTGAGGAGCTGCTGCAGGAGCGTGCCAACGAAATTGCAGCTTTGATTGTCGAGCCGTTGATCCAGGGAGCAGGATCGATGCATATGTATCATCCGCGCTACCTGAAAGAGGCAAGAAGGCTTTGCAATGAATATGACATATTGTTAATTGCAGATGAAGTCATGACGGGTTTTGGACGTACCGGTACGATGTTCGCCTGTGAGCAGGCGGAAATATCTCCCGATTTTATGACACTTTCAAAAGGGCTGACCGGCGGATACCTGCCGCTTTCTGTCACGATGACGACCAATAAAATCTATCAGGCGTTTTACTGCGATTACACTCTTTATAAAGCTTTTTTGCATTCGCACAGCTATACGGGCAACGCACTGGCCTGCGCGGCTGCCAATGCGACGCTGGATATCTTTGAACAGCATGATGTCATTGAAGCGAACAAAAAGCTGCAGGCAGTGATGGCCAGGGGGCTGGAAAAGTTCAAGGAGCTGAACAATGTTGCCGCCGTCCGTCAAACGGGGATGGTAGGAGCGGTGGAGCTTGAAGGGTATGCTCCGGAGCAGCGTATTGGTTTAAAGGTGTTTGAATACGCCTTTGAACGAGGGGTACTGCTCCGGCCACTTGGCGCGATCGTCTATTTTATGCCGCCATACATCATTAAAGAAGAAGAGCTCGAATACGTTCTTCAAACCGCGTACGATGCCATAGCATCGCTCTAGGAGTCCGACAGACTCCTAACTTTCCATACTTTGCTGCAGCATCAGGATGCGGCAGCTCTTTTCCAATACGGCGAGCTGCTTGGCCATGGCATGCAGATCCCGGTTATACGCGTAGATGCCGTAGCCTCGTATAATAACGAATTCCAGTTCGCTTTTCAGTAAGGCTTTGGGAATTTCGGTTGCGGCGCGCTCGTACCATTGATCGAACGATTTGGGGTCAAATACTTCTACCTGCGGCATCTCTTTAATCCCGAAGTAGTCCTGAGGCTCAATGAAGGAGTGCAGCAAGCTGTAGGCGATGGTAAAAGGAGGCATGGAAAAGGTGATGAACTTTGCATCGCTGATCTGGCGGTAAATGTTGTGGTGAATAGCGGCGTCGATGCTGGCTTCGTTCCAGCGGTAATCTTTCTGGAAATAGAGTTCGATCAGCTGGCTGTCGTTCATATGGTCGAAAATGGCGTCTTTTGTATTGATGATGAATCGGGTGTTATCCGATTTGGCCGAGACACTGCCGTGATAGATACCGAAAAACTCTTTGCGAAACATCGAAAGCGAAAAAGAGACTATCTGTTGTTTTAGAAGTTGTTTGTTCATGCCGTAATTGTAGCGGATACTTTTTGAGTATGCCGCACGAGGTGCGGCAATTTCTACTGACCGTTTCCGTACTGTTCGGCGAGGTAGTCGGTAATGAGCGCCTGGTCTTCTTTACTGATCGGCGCTTTGAATGCGTTGACCATTTTTTCGACCTTTTCTTTCCAAAAGCTGCGGGGCTGTTTTCCCTGGTTGAGGATATAGCCAAACGAGTGACAGGTGAGGCAGTTGGCCTGAACGACATCGAAGTGTTTGCCCATTTTGATCTCAAACGGGACGTAGGGGACTTCGACATCTTCGGTAAGCGTCGCTTGTAGATTGAGTGTTCCAAGGCCAAGCAGCATGGCAATGAGTGTCTTTTTCATGATTGTTCTCCTTATACCACTTCGACCGTAACGACGTCGATCCCGTTAAATTTGTAACCGCCATGGTTCCAGCGGATATCTTTGGCGAAAGGCTGTTCTTCCCCGGCCCGGTTGATCGCCTTGGACATAATGGTCTGCTTTCCGTACTTTTTGGGTTTGAAGTCATAGGTGAATCCGCGATAGGCGTAGCGGCCGAAATCGTCACCCAGCGTTGCCTCATGCCATGTTTTTCCGTCATCGAACGAGAGCATGACGGCCTTGATCCCGGCACCATGGTCGAATGCCACGCCGCGAATGGTGGCGTAGGAGTTATGGTAGAGCTTGGTATCGTTGGTCGGGTAGCCGATGAGCGACTTGACGTTCATTTTGGTAATCGGCTTCGTGGGAACATGTTCACCCGGTTTCTGGCATTCACACTCGTTGTCCGGGATGCGGTAGGCCTTATCCATAAAGAAAAGGCGCTGGTAGTCGCTGGTGACCGTCAGGTTGGAGAGCATTTTAACCCAGCTGTCGGAGTAGATGCCCGGCAGGACGAGGCGGACGGGGTAGCCGTTAAGATAAGGGAGGTCTTCACCGTTCATTTCATAAGCGACGATGACATGATCGCCTATTTCATCAAGATGCAGTTCGCGAATAAAGTTCGGCGTTTCATAGTATGCGGCGGTTTCGCTGCCGTTGAAACCGACCCATTCGGCATCTTTTTTTAGACCGGCGCGGTCGAGGATGTCGCGAAGGCGAACCCCTTTCCATCGGGCACATCCCATGGCGCCGCTGCCCCACTGGATGCCGCCTGCGGTCGGTTTGAATGCCGACCGGCTATTGCCGCCGCACTGCAAAACGGCCGTGACCTCAACCGGTTCATAGTCGTTTTTCAGATCATCGACAGAAATGGAGAGCTCCTTGCTGACCAGACCGTTGACTTTGATGCGGAAGGTGTTCAAGTCGATGTGTGTCGGAATATCGGGCATATGCCAGCGGACAAAGAACATGTCATTGGGCGTGATTGGATTCGCGAAAACATACCGGGGTGATTCCAGCAGCGGCGGCCGGTCGGAGTAAGTAATCAGCGGACGTTTTTGCGGGAAAGGAATCGTGGAGACCTTGCGGTTGTCAATGGGCTGTCCGGCCGCAAAGGCGTCGCTGCCCAGTGCGGTCATGCCTGCACCGGCTGCGGCTCCTTTGAGAAAAGTTCTGCGTTTCATGTAAAGACCTTTTGTTCAATGGTATGAGAACCAATAAAATAAGTTTATGAGATGCATTTTATCAAAAAGTTATCATTAAAAAAAATCAAATGAAAATGATATAATGTGCAAATATTTTTTAGGAACCCGATATGTACACTTTGAAACAGCTGGAGCTTTTTCTGGATCTGGGAAAAAGCGAAAGGATTATCGACACGGCCAAACGCTTTGAACTCAGTCAGTCGGCGGTCTCGATGGCAATCAAGGAGCTTGAACGCCTGCTGGACGGACCGCTGTTTGAGCGCATCGGCAAACGGCTGGTGCTCAACGGGCGTGGCGCGATGCTGATGCGCAGCGCCGCAGAGCATGTCGACGCGCTGCATTCGCTATACGAGCAGATGCGTTCCGATTCGCTACGAGGCGAATTGCGCCTGGCGGCAAGTGTGACGATTGCGGAATATTTCATACCTCCTCTGATCAGCCATTATATGGAAGAGAATGCACTGGTCAGCATCTCGCTTAAAAGTGCGAACACGGCGGATGTGATCCAAAAAGTGACATCGGGCGAAGTGGACATCGGTTTTATCGAAGGCGACGGCAGGCTTGAAGAGATCGAGAGCCGTACGCTGATGCGCGATGAACTCGTGGTAATCAGCAGCGACGCGGCATTGGCCGAAGCCGCGCCGTGGTTCATCGATCAGCTGGCGGCGCGCCCGTGGATTTTGCGGGAAAAAGGCTCGGGAACGCGCTCGGTCTTTCTCAAATCGATCGCCCCGGTCGATCAGGAGCTCAACGTCGTCATGGAACTCGAGCATATCGAATCGATCAAGAATTTTTTGATGTGTAAAACGGACTATGTTACCGTGCTTCCCCGTATCTCTGTCAAACGTGAGCTCGAAGAAGGGCGGCTGTTTGAGATCAGTGTGCGCGCGCACCGTTTCGAGCGCGATTTTACGATGATCTCCAGAGCACAGCAGAATCCCTTGCCGCTGCAGCAGCATTTTCAGACCTATCTGTTAAGTTCCATAGGGATACAATAGCGCATGCAGAATACGCCCCATATCCCGGTCTTGTATCGTGAAGTCGTCGATGCTTTTACCGGTAGTGAAGACGGTATCATTGTCGATTGCACCATGGGGTACGGAGGCCACAGCAGCCTGCTGCTCGAAGCACTGCCTGGCATCCGGCTGATCGGGATCGACCAGGACGAAACTGCGATCGCGTTTTCCGCAAAACGCCTGGCTGTCTACGGTGAGCGGGTTTCCATCCGCAAGGGGCGGTTTTCGAACGTGCTCGGCGAGATCGTAGAGGAAGTCGGGGCGGAGAATATCTGCGGCATTCTGGCCGACATAGGGGTGTCGTCGCTGCAGCTCGACGAGAAAGAGCGGGGTTTTTCCTATGAGAGCGAGACGCTGGATATGCGGATGGACCCTTCGGCGCCGCTCAGCGCCGCCGAGGTCGTGAACACCTACAGCGCGGCCGAGCTCGAGCGCATCCTCAGAGAATACGGGGAGATTCCCCATGCAAAAAAGGTCGCGAACGTGATCGTCAATCAGCGCCCCTTCGCCTCGGCGAAGGCGCTGGCCGAGGCCGTCAAGCCGTATGGCGTCCGTGGCAAGAAGATCCACCCCGCCACGCTGGTCATGCAGGCGATCCGCATCGAGGTCAACGACGAACTGGGAGAACTGCGCCGCATGCTGGATATCTGCGAGAACGCCTGTTTTCCCGATGCCGTCATCGGCATCATCTCGTTTCATTCGCTCGAGGACCGCATCGTCAAACAGCGTTTCGCGCAGTGGAGCAAAAACTGTATCTGTCCGCCCGAAGCCATGCGCTGCACCTGCGGCAACGACCATGCGCTGGGCCGGGCGTGGCCGAAAAAGCCCCTGAGCGCGCAGCCGGATGAACTCCGCGACAATCCGCGAAGTCGCAGCGCGAAGTTGCGCCGTTTCGAGATGAAGTGCCATGAACGATAAAGAGCATCTTCTCGAGGCGACCGAACCCGAGATCGTGACCCGCAAAGGGTTGGGGGTGCGGTTTTTGCTCAATATGCTGCTGGTCTTCGCCATTGGCTGGATGCTGCTGTTCCCCAAAATCTACCTGCAGAACACGATCTACTATAAAAGCCGCGACATCGCGACGCTGCAGCGTGAATACGAGACGCTGAAAGAGGAAAACAGAGTCATTCGCCGGCAGGTCGAGGCGATGAAGTTCAAAAACCAGATATCCGATACGCTGTTCGCCGAGGAGATGAAATGATACGCCGCCTGATCGAGTTCAGTCTGAACAAACCGCTGCTGAACCATATGCTGCTCTTTTTCGTGCTGCTGCTCTCCGTATTTGCCTACATTAACATTCCAAAAGAGATCTTTCCGCCGGTGCAGATGGACAAGATATCGATCACGGGGGCGTATGCCGGGGCCAGCGCGGATGTGCTGGACAAAATGGTCGTATCGACGATAGAAGACGAACTGAACAACATCAGCGAACTCGATACGATTTCAACGGCAATCAAGAACGGCGCGTTCACCATTATGGCCGATATCAAGCCCGGTTCGGACAACATCAACGTCTTAAGCGACGTCAAGGATATCGTCGCGCAGAGCAAACGCGATCTGCCCGCCGATATGAACGAGCCTGTGGCCCGGATTCACGAAGAGACAATTCCGCTGGTCCTCATCGCGATTGCGGGCGACGTCCCCATGCGAACCCTGCTTGAGCGTGCGGACGAACTCAAAAGTGTGCTCAGCCGCTACAAGGATCTTAGCGATATCACGATCCGCGGCGACTCCAATGAGGAGCTGCTCTTTCGGATCGATCCCGAGAAGATCGAAGCGTTCGGCCTGGGTACGGACGCCGTCGTTTCGGCACTACAGGGCCTGAGCTCTATCTTTCCGGTAGGGACAGTGAAGCGGCAGGGTGAACATCTCTATATCAGTACATTCAATGGTGAAAAAGATGCGGCGGTCATTGAAAATACGGTGATCAAAATCGGTTCCAAGCGGGTGCGTGTGGGCCAGATCTCCACGGTCAGTTTCGAGCTGGGGGACGAGAGCGAGATCTCGCACTACAACGGCGTGCGCAATGTCTCGATCAATATTACCAAATCCAAATCGGGCAACGCGATTGCGCTTACAAAGCAGATTCGCAAGACGCTTGCCGAATTTGAAAAGCGCTATCCCGAACTCAAGTTTGCCGTCTACACCGATACGTCGGTCTGGATCAAGAACCGCCTGAACACGGTGGTGTCCAATATCATCGTAGGGCTCATCCTTGTCTTTGCCGCAATGCTGATCTTTGTCAATCGCGGTATCGCCCTGGTCGTGGCGATGGGCATTCCGATGAGTTTCATGATCGGGCTGATCGCCACGGAGATGATTGGCTACTCACTGAACATGCTTTCGCTTCTGGGTGCGCTGATCGCGCTGGGGATGCTGGTGGATGAGGCGATCGTCGTCGCGGAAAATATCTACCGCCACATGGAAGAGGGAATGCCGCGCCGCGAAGCGGCCATTACCGGTGCGGTGGAGATGTTCCCTGCGGTGCTGACCGCCACGCTGACGACGGTGTTCGCTTTTTTGCCGATGCTGCTGATCAGTGGGGAGATGGGGACGTTTATCAAGATCCTGCCGGTGATGATCACCATATTGCTGCTCAGCTCGCTGTTCGAAGCCTTCTTTTTTCTGCCGTTGCATGCGCATGAGTTTTTGCGGCTGCGCAAGGAGAGTCATGTCAGCCATGCCATCTGGGAACACCTCTACCGCTGGTACGATCAGGTGTTGCATTTTCTCTTTCGCCGGCGTGTGGTTTCGCTGCTGGTGATGGTGGGAACGATTCTCCTGTTGACCGTCTTCATGGTCAACCAGAGCCGGTTTCAGCTGTTTCCGCAGTTCGATGTCACCCAGGTCTACGTCACCGGAAAAGTCAATATCAACAATGATCTTGAAGATACTGAAACACAGGTGGCCGACATTGAAAAAATACTGCTTTCAAAACTTGACCCCGAAGAGTTTTCCTCTGTCACGGCCGTCATCGGGATGCGGCTAGATGCGAAGAACAAGGCCGAAATCGGGGAAAACCTGTTTCATGTGTTCATCGACCTGCATGAACGCGCGCCGGACAACTGGTACAACCGCTATATCAATCCCATCTTTTCACTGGAATATGATCCGAATCTTCTGATCCGCGAGCGTGACGCCAAGGCGATTGCCGAAGATGTGAAGCAGTGGCTTGCTCCGCTGGCCGATGCGAACGGCGAGCATGGTAAGGTGTTCGAGAATTTCAGTGTTACTGTTCCGGGCACCGGCGTCGTGGCACATGACATCGAAATCGCGCTCAGCGGGAAGGATGACGCGGCGCTGGCCGAGGGCGTGCACAGGCTTGAAGCGGCGCTGGCCAAGGTGGACGGGGTGAACAACATTGCCGACGACGCCGACCTGGGCGAGCGGGAGCTGAAACTACGGGTCAATGCCTACGGGTACGACCTGGGGCTTAACGAGGCCGAAATCAGCCGTCAGCTTCGCGCGCATTTTCTCAAAGGAGAGTACGGCAAGATGTTCAACGACAGCGGACTGGTACGCATCCGCATCGAAAGCATTACCAAAGACGATCCCTCCAGCCTGGAGGCGTTCAGAGTGACGCTGCCGCAAAGTACGCAGACGGTCGCGCTCAGCGAGGTGGCTGAATTCATCTACACCCAGGGGTATGTGACGATCGAGAAAGAGGACGGCACGCGGATTCGAAGCGTCTTCGGTTCGCTGGACAAGGAGAAGCGGACATCGTCAGAAGTCATGACGGCGATCGCGCCGACGCTTGAAGCGCTGCGTGGCGAAGGGTACCACGTCGACATCAAAGGCGAGGAGAAAGAGAATGCCAAAACCAAACGGGAAATGTCGCAGGCCGCGGCCGTAGCGATTTTTCTCATCTTCATCACCCTGGTCTGGCTCTTCGATTCGCTGGTGCTCTCTCTGATCGTCCTCAGTACGATTCCGCTTGTGATTTTGGGCGTCTATGCCGGCCACTGGATTATGGGACTCAATCTGACCATGCCAAGCCTGATCGGGATCGTGGGACTGGCGGGCGTCGTAGTCAATGACGGTCTGATCATGGTCAGTTTCATCAAAAAAGCCACGAACAGCGAGGAGCTGATGCGGCTGGCCCGAACAAGGTTGCGGCCAATTCTCATGACCTCCATCACGACGGTGCTGGGACTCATGACCCTGATCTTTTTTGCATCGGGACAGGCGCAGATACTGCAGCCCATGGCGGTATCGCTGGGGTACGGGATTTTGTGGGCCACGGTGCTCAATCTGCTGTATGTGCCGCTTTTGTATGCTGTCATCTACCGTGTGAAACGGTAGAAGGTTTTTGTTGCAAGTTCGAGAAAACAGTGGCGTTATGATACGAGTTGCCACCAGAGATTGCATCAATGCTATAATGTTATAAAAATAATAGAAGGAGAGAAAGATGCTTGCCATAAATGCGAATCAACTCCTCTCGGAAATCGAGTCTCTGCCACTCGACCTGAAGACAAAACTCATTGAAAAGCTCCTGTGTAGTCTTAATCCGTCACAGTCAAATATTGATGCCTTATGGAAAGAAGAGGTAGAAAGCAGAGTTGCCGATGTAAAATCCGGTAGCGTCGATCTGATCGACGGTACTGAAGTCTTTCAGAAAATCCGGGAGCGCTTCGATAAATGACTTTCAGGTTTCACCCGGAAGCCGAAATTGAATTTAACAACGCCATTGATTATTATGAAGAGAGTCGACAGAATCTTGGGCTTGAATTTGCTCAGGAGGTATTCGCCGCTATCCACCGAATCATAGATTTTCCTGAGGCATGGCAACCTATGACCTCTGAAACCCGACGATGTCTCACAAACCGTTTCCCTTTCGGTATAATTTATATGATCATCGAAAATGAAATAATTATCATTGCCGTTATGCAT
>JANTHE010000046.1 GCA_024762585.1 Sulfuricurvum sp.
TGGCCGTACTCAGCCCGCTCACTTACAGAACCGTCAAGTACGTAGTGGTACCCTTTATCCTTGTCATAATGCAGAAGGTAAAAATATTTATTGCCTGCATTGGCAAGCAGTGCCATGTTTTTGCTGGCCTTTGCACGAAATCGCTCACTGGTCTCAACCTGCTGCAAGAAGCGCTCTGTATCCGGAATCTGTTGCAGACACGATGCCACTATCATCTGCGCGCGGCTCATGATAAATTCATGAATCTTCTCATCCGAGCGCTGCTGAGCAGACACAATCACCAAATAAAGCCAGATGAGCACCCCCATAAATACGGCGGCAAACAGCACATACAGAAGCCTGAACAATCGATCAGAGCGTTTCATGCCTACTCCTCGTAAGCATGAAGTGCATCTGGAAGGGTTAAGCCCCTTTGCTGCAGTTCTTTTCGGTGAAACAGCAGCGTCGGGCGCCCTTTTTGCCAAAACAGCGCACCGACGGCTTCCGGTGTCGAGCGGTAGGCGCCATATGCCGTCATAAAAAGCATCGCATCCGGGCAGGTTGCCATGATTTTTTCCGCATTCTGCGTCAAGACCAGATCCGCCGATGCGCAGCTGTCGGCGAACCGGATCCCCTCGATCGGCCTTACCCGGGTCCGCCACTCTTTATCGTCGATGTAGACAGATGGAGTTTTTGACCGCACAAGTGCATGCGCAATCGTATCGAGCAGTTTCTCCCGCGGTGACATTTCAGAAGCATGCAGTGTCAATAGCAGTAAAGCCAGGATCAAAATCTTTTTCAAAACTGCAACTCCAATCCCGCCATCAGAGTGCGTTCATAGACCTCAACGCGCTCAAGCGTCGTGACCGTTTGTTGCAGCGGATCGACACGGAAGTAGTTGGTCTTCAATGCCGTACCAAACGGATTCTCGCCTTTGAGATAGAGCTGCAGGTTCCGCGTGACATCATATGAAAGTGTCACATGGTAATTCCAGCCGACCGGAACGTCATGGTACCCGCTGCGGTAGGTAAGCATATTGTAAGTGTCCACTTTTCCGAACCGTTTAAACACCACGGCTTGAACGCCAAAATTATTGCTGTAACGCTCAGCAGCGGAAGGACCGAAATCCTGCAGGGCCGCCCAACCGCCAAGTTCAAATTTATCTTCTGCCCCCAGCGGCACTCTTGTGCGCAGCTGTATGGAAGATACGGCCAGTCGGTCCTCACTGTTGCGATACCCCTGCAGATCATAGATGATCTGCCGCTCCATCACCGTCTGACCGACAAGCAACTCTGCCATCCATCGCGCTTTTTCATACCGGAGCTGCGAGCTGACCGCATAGCTTGTCTGCGGATCCAGCCCGTTCGTGCCCTGCGATGCCGCATCATTTTCAAACAGCACAGAGGGCTGCGGCTGGATCTGCGAATAAAAGCCATACAATTTGAACACCCATGCATCGTGATTTAACAGATAACCAATACGGACCAAAGGCAGGGTGCGATCGCTGACCCCACCGTTTTCATTGAAATAATCGAGATTGCCCGACAGGGTAAAAAGATTCGACGCGTTCAACAGGTACGTCAGCTCACCGAACACAGAAGAGATCAGTTCCCGGTCATAGCTGCTGGGTATCGCCGCAGATACGCCATCAAATTGAAGTGTTTCAAACCTGAACTGCTTGAAGCGCTGCTGCACTCCCGCCATGACGGCAAAACGTCCTATCTGCCACCGATCATGCACCCAGGCATCTACAAGATGCTCATCGAGCTTCTGCCGGTAATCATAGTAAGGCACATAGTACGGCGGCGTCGGTACCGGACGCGCACCCAGTGCAGACGCGGAACTGCGATCGATATAGGTACTTAATGTGTTCGCATAATTGACAGAAGCCTTCAGTGCCCCCTCTTCATAAAACGCACCCGCATAGAGGTTTCTCATTTCAGCATTGGTCTTATCGGGCGTGATCTGCCAGCTGTTGCCCATAAACGTATCGCCCTGCACAATCGATGCCTGCGTTTCGAAACGCCATTTGGGCATGACGATCTGACCATAGAAATTGCCGCTCGTTTTTTCGCGCGAGAGGGGATATCCTTCATGGTAGAGCCTTTTTCTCCCGAACTGGCGTACATCTGCGTAGGCAAAATAGTCATATCCCTGATCGACACCGCCTTTTGAAATGTACGCTTCGCCGGTAGCGTTGCTGCCGCCCATCAGCCCCAGCACCGAAGTATTTTCGCGGCTGCCTGTTTTTGTATAGAGCTTGATGGTCAAATACGCCGCTTCGCGCGAAATAGTGTAACTGGTGAGGCCCCGATAGACTTCGACGTGGTCGATATAGGCCATATCCATCTGGGCAAAGACCTGCAGCCCGTTTCCGTTAAAAGGAGCCAGCAGCTCCCTGTCATTGATGTAAACCCTTAGAAACTGGCTGAGCGCGGGCTGATACGGAGCATAAAACGGGCTGCTCAAGCCATCGGCATTCTCGTTATAACGCAGGTAGGGGATCCGCTCGATCAGCTCCATAAATGAATGGATCTTCATCCGGTCTAGATCTTGGCGTTTGAAAACGATGACATAACCGTCATTCTCTTTAACCGTCTGCGCGGACAAATCTTCATCCAGCGCCATCTCTGCCAGCAGCGAGTCAACACTGTTGCCAAACAGCGCCGACGGAAGCAGCAAAAAGATTAGGATCAGCCATCGGTTCAAAACTGCAACTCCAGTCCCGCCATGACACTGCGTTCATACACTTCAACGTGCTCGAGCGTGGTGGTCGTCTGCTGCAGCGGATCGACACGAAAATAGTTTGTTTTAAGCGCGGTGCCAAACGGATTTTCGCCCTTGAGATAGAGCTGCAGTTTTCGTGTGACCTCGTACGAGAGTGTCACATGGTAATTCCAGCCAACAGGAACGTCGTCATACCCGCTGCGGTAAGAGAGCATATTGTATGTATCGAACTTTCCCAACCGCTTGAAAAGCGCCGCTTCCGCGCCGTAGCGATTTGTATGCCGCTGCGGTGCGGAAGCGCCATTGTCTTGCAGCACCGTCCAGCCGGAGACTTCAAGCTTGTCTTCTGCACCCAACGGAACCTGTAAGCGCAGTGTGGCAGTCGACAGCGTGATGAGATCGCTATTGTTGCTGTAATTACGCAAATTATAAACGATCAGATCCTCTATGGTGTTGTACCCCAGCAGCAGCTCCGTCATAAAACGACGATGCCGGTACTGCAGTTGCGCCGAATAGGAAAGCGCCTCGATAGGCTCAACCGTTCCGATACCAGGCGACATTGCATCCGCCGCATAAAGAATCGATGACTGCGGCTGCATTTTGGCGTAAAAAGCATAGAGCTTAACCATCCACGCTTCACGGTTAAAGATATAGCCGCCGCGGACAGAGGGAAGCATCCTGTCTTCCAGGCCGCCGTTTTCAGCATAATAGTCAATACTGCCCGAAATACTGAACAGATTTGATGCATTGAGCAGATAAGTCACTTCAGAAAAGAGTGATGCAATATTTTCCGTATCGTAACTGCTCGGCAGAGGTGACTCAACGCCATCGAACTGCAGTGATTCTAATCTAAAGCGCTTAAAGCGGTTCTGCGCTCCGGCGCTCAACGACCAGCCGCCCGCTTTCCAGGTGTTGCGTATCCAGGCATCGACGAGATGTTCATTGAGTTTCTGGCGGTAATCATAATAGGGCATATAATACGGCGGGGTCGCTGCCGGAACGACTCCCAGCGGGGAAGCAGCGCTGCGATCGATGCCGGTGCTGAGGCTGTTCGCATAATTGACGGATGCTTTCAATCCGCCGTTTTCGTAAAATGCCCCGGCATAGAGGTTTCGGTAATCCACCGTGGGATCATCGGGGGTAATTTCCCAGCTGCTACCCATAAACAGGTCTGATTTTCCTATCGCCGCCTGCGCTTCAAAACGCCAATGCGGCAGGGTGATTTGACCGTAGAAATTTCCGCCTGTTTTTTCTCGCGAGAGTGCATGTCCTTCATGATAAAGCGTTTTTCTTCCGACTTGCCGTACATCCGCATAGGCAAAGTAGCTGTAATCATTCCCCTCTTCACCCCGGGAGAGATACGCTTCACCGGTGGCATTGCTGCCGCCCATCACCCCTACAAGAGAGGTATTTTCCCGTGCCCCGTTTTTAGTATAGAGCTTAATGGTCGTAAATGCCGATTCACGCGACACCAGATAACTCGTCATCCCCAGATAGACTTCCACATGATCGATGTACCCCATATCCATCTGTGAAAACACCTGCAGACCGTCGCCGTTGTACGGAGCCAGCAGCTCACGGTCATTGACATACACACGAATATATTGCGTCAAGGTGGGCTGATAGGGTGCGAACAGCGGATCGGTCAGCCCCAGAGCAGTTTCATTGTAGCGAATATAGGGGATACGTTCCATCAATTCCGCAAAAGAGCGGATATGCATCCTGTCAAGATCCTGGCGTTTAAACACAACAACAGATCCGTCATTTTCTTTCACGGTCTGTTTGGAAAGGTCCTCGCTGAGCGCCATGGAACCGAGCAGGGCATCGATATCGCTCGCAGACAACAGCACCGGCAGCAGTAACAACCATGCTTGTATATGTTTCTTCATTATGACCCTTATGGCAGTTATTATAAAAACTAAAGGCTTAAAGTAACCAATGGAAACCAAAAGTGTCGTGGAAGATTGTAAGATGATGTTCTTATAAGTTATATAATATTTACAAAGTGCTGTGCACCTTCAGAAATGCTTCAAAAGTGGTGCTGATCGCACGCGATTGCATCTGTATAAATGCGCGCGCTCCCATCTTGTTACGCAATGCATCGTCCCCGATCAGCCGCATGGCGCTTTCGAGCCACTCCTGTCTGTTTTCTATCGCGATGCAGTAGCCGGTTTCATCAGACACTACAATATCGGTCACACCGCCACGGTCGCTGACAATGCACGGCACGCCGGAAGCCTGCGCCTCCATCACCACCTGCCCCAGCGTTTCGGTCACCGAGGCGAACAGCATCAGATCGGATGAGGCGTAGAGCTTTGAGAGCGCTTCGCCTTGCTGCAGTCCCAGAAGGTGGATGTGCGAATTGCGCTTGCGGCTGACTGCCTCGGCCAGTGCACCCTCACCCACGACGATCAGTGAAATCGGCAGCAAGGAGGCGTGTTGCAGTTCTTCGAACAGCTCCACGACAAACAAAAAGTTTTTTTCGACACTGAGCCGACCCACATAGAGAATCTTGAATGAATCATCACGCACGTCCAAGCGTTTCCAGATGCCGGGATCGCGATGGGCGGGGTTGAATTTTTGGGTATCGGTTCCCGGTGCCAGAAACTGCAGTTGCGTGTGCTCCATCTGCAGCTGATTTTCAAGCAGCTCCATATAGCGTTGCGAGCGCGACAATACCCGCTGCATCCGCCGATAGAAAAAACGCATGAATATCCGGGTCATCTTCTCGGCAAATAGCGTGTCGATCTGTTTGCGCATGTAAGCAGGAAAATCCGTGTGGTAGGTACCTGCAACCGGAATCCCCATCCTGATGGCACAAAACAGCGCAAAAAGACCGAGCGGGCCCGGAGTGGAGATGTGTATGGCGTCGGGGTCCACTGTTCGGATATGTCGCCATATGCGTACCCAGGGAATAACAATGGGAAGGTACTGCTCTTTATAAAAGGGCATTCGGATTGACCAGTAGGGCCGGAAGTTCCTGATATTGCTTTCGGGGGCACTCTCGGCCAGCGGCGAAGCACTCAGTACGGAAAACGGTGCTGCTGTCACCCGTGCCTGCGCCGCCATATCCTGGATGAATCGCGACACTCCGTTGGCGTCATAGACGGTGTCGCTGATCAGTAACACTCTTGTATCCATTTCGCAATTATGGTGCAGTAAGGTTTCATAAACCAATCCAAAGCGACACAAATGGATAACACGCCCATAAAACAGTACCGCGCTGTTTTTCTTTCCGACATCCATCTAGGATCATCTCACTCCCAGGCCGAAGCGCTGCTCGATTTTTTTCGCACTTTTGAGTGCGATCAGCTCTTTTTGGTCGGAGACATCATCGATGGATGGGCACTCAAACGGCGCTGGAACTGGCCACAACAGCACTCCGATGTCATCCAGAAACTGCTGCGGCGCTCGCGCAAAGGAACCCGCGTCATCTACGTGCTGGGCAATCACGATGAATTCGTCCGTTCGTTTCTGCCCCTCTCTCTTGGTGATAATATTGAAATCGTCAATGAGTATACCTACCATACCAAAAGCGGCAGACAGTATTTTGTCACCCATGGCGATTTTTTTGACAGCATTACCATGACAAAAAAGTGGCTGGCAAAATTTGGCGATATCAGCTATGAGTTGCTGCTCAAACTCAATAAGCCCATCAATGGAATCAGAAAAGTAATCGGCTATCATCGTTACTGGTCGCTCTCGAATTTCGCCAAGCAGAGCGTCAAAAAAGCGGTCATGTTCATTGATGATTATGAAAAAGTCCTTGTCTCCGAGGCAAAACGCCTCGAATACAACGGCGTCATCTGCGGTCATATCCACAAGGCGGAAAACCGACTTATCGACGGTGTGCACTATCTCAATTGCGGCGACTGGGTCGAGTCGTGCACTGCGGTTGCGGAGACAATGGAGGGCGAATGGGAACTGCTGCAGTTTGATGCGGCTGCGACTGCGCAGTCCGCCGGAATTACTGCCTGACAATCGCCTGAGTTATACCTGTTTCCTGTTCCGGTTCAATCGTTTTATAGACGTTTTGCATGGGATGGACGTTGGCGTCACGGCCGTAGATGAAGCTCTGCTCCTGCACCATGACCCTGTAGCCCTTGTCCAGTCCGAGCGCACGCGTTTTGCTTGGAAAGAGCAGTACCGAGACGTCATTGTGAAGCTGCTCGACCATGTTCGGTTTGAGCGAGCCGTTGGCGTCGAAGAATTTGGCTTTCACCTCATCGTTGTCGCGGAATTCGTTGCCGGAGTGGTTGTTTTGCAAGTAGAAGCTGTATTCGAACTGCTCGCCGTGACCGATGTAGCTCATTTTGGGCTCGGGAATGCCAATCAGCCCTTTCTGGCTCCAGTGGTTCCAGCCGGATAGCTTGTCCGTTTTGTCTGTGCCTTCAAACTTGCGTGGGAAAGCGAAAACGGAATCGGTCGTGGCACCCAGGTGCGAGTGGCACCCCATGCAGTTGATGGTCTCTTCGCGCGTCTGCGGGCGCAGCGTGCCGTCACGCGCTTCGATGAAGCCCTGATAGCTCCACCCCTGCGGGTTCTCGAAGCCCGTCTCGTAGTTGCCGTAGAAGGTCGCCATCACGCCCTGCGTCGTGCCGTTAATCTGTGCCTCGAAGAGTTCCGCATCGGCGGCACGGGAGAGTTCGCTGTACGTTTTCCACTCCCGCTTGATCGCATAGCGCAGCTCTTTCATACGTGCAGCCATCCGGATATGCCCCTCGTCCTCGTCCCAGTCAATGTAGCGCACGCTATGCAGGAACTCGGTTCCCTCAGGAAAAAGGCCGCCGGCCAGATGCACTTTGCCCTCTTGGCGCTGCGCTTTCGCCTTGCCGACATACGCCATTTTCGTAAAACCGTCTGCGGCGTTAAACACCGCTTCGTCTGTATTATCGAACACCCCGTTCTGGTTCAGATCCACCCCGTAAAGGCGCTCATCGACGCTGGACTCGAGGGCGATACTCTTTTGCTTGACGACCGCTTCGACAATGGCGAGGTTGATCTTGTAAACCTCCAAAGCTTCCGTGCCGTTGCCATCTTGCCTGAATGCCTCGGGCAGTTTGATCAGTACGTCGTCGGTCGAACCGTTGGTGGGCCAGAAGGTCCCCAGAAACGGGTAGTAGCGAAAAGCGCGCCAGCCGGTGATACTGCCGTCAGGCGCATGGTCGAACCCTTCGGCATCGAAATCGAAATAGCAGTCAGGCCGGTAGCCTCCCCAATTTTCAGGAAGCACTTTCGCCAGGGCAATGGAGCCGTTGGCATCGAAATAGTTCGAGGTCCGGACATAGTTCAAAATGTCACTGTCGCTAATCTTCGCTACGGCCGCGCTGCGGTCTTTGAAAAGGTTTGTAAAAGGGTTTTGCAGCATGGTTTCGGGAAAAAAATACTCTTTTTGCAGATTCGTATCGTTATAGTAGTTGGGTACGCGCCCTTTGGTGTGGCAGCTGTAACAGGGGTTATGCAGGCTGCCATCATCATCTTTGACTCTGGTGTAACACATCGAAGTGATGTATGAGCCGTCCGTATTCACCTTGCCCGCATAGCTGATGTTGTTTTCGTTTTCCAGGCTTCGAAGGTAGTTCGTTTTCGCATCATTTGACGCATTTGCAGAACCATTTCCGCAACCAAGATAGAGCAGTGCCGTTGCGCTTGTCAACATCAGTGTGGAAAGTATTTTGATTTTCATAGTATTACCATGTATAATCGGGACCAAAGCCCCGAATGAAGTTTTAGTTAAACAGCTTGGACGGCATACCGTCAATGTAGCCAATGAAGGCTTTGAGCTGCTCCTGCGTCGCGTTTTCAATCAGCGCAGTGTTCGGCTTGTCGCCGGCACGGTTTTTCGGATTGTCTTTGAACGGGTGCTGTGCATTCAGGAAGATCATTCCTTTGCTGCCGGCAGTCGCCACATCGACACCGGTTACCTCCGCGCCGATCGGCAGTGAAGCCACACGTGTCATTGTCTTGGTCTGCGTATTATAGGCCCAGCTCATGTTATTGACGTGCTTGGTCGTATCTTCGCTGATCAGGACCGTATTGTGACCGATATACGTAATATTATCGGGGTTGGAGATGCCCTCGGGGTCACAGTACCACTCCGCCGCATTCGCATCCGTGTCGGCAAGGGTTTTACCGACAACGATCGCTTCCATCTTCGTACCGCTGTAGTTTTCATCCAGCGTCAGCTCATAGACCGCGCCACACGACTCTTTCGGAAGATGGATATCGTTGACAGCTTCCATCCCCTTGTAGTTGTCTTCCATGCTTTTCTCGACCGCACTCATGGAGATGTAAAGCACATTGCGGTCTTTATCGTAGGTCATGCCCTCTTCTTTGCGGAACTCGATCGTTGCATCTTTATACGCTGCATATTTGCGCGTTTCCAGGAAAGCGGCCGCTGTCTCCATACCCGTTTTCAGTTTCAGACACTCGCCTGCGCTGTCTTCGGCGATATATTTGAAGCCCGTATCACAGCTGTTGCCATCGCCCGGTGCCGCGATCTCGAAAATATCGGTCAGCTTCATTTTGCTCTCGATCATCGTCTTGAGATCGTTGTCGCTGGAGTGGCCCAGTTCAATCCAGCTGACATCGAACGCCCCGCCGTTTGCCGCGGAAGTCTGGTTAACTTTTGCCGCGTAAAGCGTTCCGCTCCAGTTGGCTTCGAACCCGCTGATTTTGCTATCGGAGACGAATTTCCAGAGCCCTTTGAAGGTACCGTCGTCTGACATGTAAACCGTTTTCTGATCCGGCATCATTGTTGCCAGCTCCGGCGTGTATTTGCCCGTAACGTAGTGCTTGGCGCTTTTGGTCGTGCCGTCGGCCTGCGGCTGCACCTCTACGATGTAACCGTAGTTGTACGGGCTGAAGCTGTCGCCGTTGTAGCCGTTGTTTTTGTCGATGTTGGTATCGAGCAGGTATTTCGCCTGCTGATCGACATAGTTACAGAAGTAGTTGAATTCGCCGCCCACGTCCGTGCTCGAACCGTCAAGCGCGCAGTCGACATAAAATGGAGAGTTCTTGTCGGCATAGCGCGTATTGAGCGAGTAATCCTCTTCGCCGCCGAGGTGTGAGCCGTACGGCGTCTTGGAGCTGGCGCAGTTAATGATCGTACCGCCGACAGCGGCCAGATCGACCGGGGCTGTCTCTACCGGGACGAGTTCGTTGTTTTCAACGTTGATCTCCGTGTTCATCAACTGACCCGGACGCTCTTCGAGGTGGGTGATGAGGCGGTATTTCCCGCCGACCTTGATGAAAGAGTTGCCGTCAGGGCCATCGGAGATATCGTTTGAACCGTCGGACTTTTTGAGCGGATTGCCGTTTTTGTCGACCATCAGTCCCATCGTGCCGCTGCCGATGGTGTCACCCATTTTGGCCAGCGTCTTGTAAGCGAGTGGGTACTCTTCTGTAGAGTCGTCGCTATACGTGACCGTCATTTTGCTAGAAACGCGCATTTGCTGTTTTTCCGTATCGTTTGCCGAAAGTGCCAGCGGCGCGAACGTAATTGATTTGACAGATTTGCTGTCATTTGAATCCGAACCGCAGCCCGTCCAACCTATTGCCAATACCGCAGCCGCCGCCACGGAGAGAGCGTACTTCATTTTCATCGTCCATTCCTTAGATAAAGATGGCGAAGTGTACGCTACGATCATCACCGTCACGCTACCGATCAGACTCAAAACGATTATGCTTTTGACACGTTTTGGCAACATTGAAACCTCTGTGTAATATTTCTCACTATTGCAAGTTTGCATATAATACAGCCAAAAAACCGCCCCCCAACCAAATATGCGCTATTATTATGACCAAATGACGCATGAGCTACGCCAGCAAAGGATAACGGATGCGAGCCAATCAGGATTTGAGTGCTCTCGGTGCCAACGATATCGAAGATGCTTTTTTTCAGTTTTATGACTACATGATTCAGTCTGAGCATTTCAAAGTATTTTTTGAAGGACAGGCGCAGATCAAGTCACTCATTGTTAGACAGGCAGATAATTTTTACAAAAGCCTTTCAATGAGCGATGAGGCATTCAGGCAAAATTATGTCGATCTCGGCTTAATGCATGCACAGATGAAACTGCCGTTTGAAGATATCGTTTCCGCTTTGACTCTCATACGGGATGCTCTTTTAAAATCAACCGAAATCACGCCCACCGTTTTGTATGACCTGATTGAAAAAATGGAGCGCTTCCTGGCCCGAGGGTATTTGCACTACCAGTTCGAAGACGTGCTTCAACAGCTAACGTTCTCGAACGAGCATGCGGAAGCATCCTACACAGCCGACGACTTGGCCATTGTCGCCGGTCCCCTCATCTGGCTCAAAAACCTGGTGACTATTTTTCAATCCGGTCGCACTCCGGAGCATCAAGATATCCTGACCGCAGATGGATGCCCTCTCACCCCCATGATACATCGTCTGGGTGATGAATCAGAATTAAAAGAGCGTATTTTACTCACGCATACGGAGCAGCACTCACTGGCGCTAAGCATGGCGTTTTTCTTCAAAGAAGAGGATTACATGCTTGCGAGCTTTATGTTTGACAAGCTGTTCGCCATTACCATCTCATTGAGCAATCAGATTGGCCTGGCTGTCTCGTACCAGACCATCGAAGCACTGCATTTCGATGCTTTGACCGGTCTGATGACACGCCACTCCCTGCAGCATAAACTTCAGACCGCACTAAAACAGGCTGCTCTTCATTCAAAATCCTGTGCGGTGATGCTCCTTGACCTGGACTATTTCAAAAAAATCAATGACACCCATGGTCATCCCGCAGGCGACAGTGTACTTGAAGCACTGGGAAAACTGGTACAAAAAAACCAGCGCGAGCATGATCTGGCTTTTCGCTACGGCGGCGAAGAGTTCCTGTTCTTCTTTGCCAACATCTCATCAGACAATGCCTCCCGAGTTGCCCAAAGAATCCGTAAAGAAGTTGAATCGCTGAGCATCAA
>JANTHE010000047.1 GCA_024762585.1 Sulfuricurvum sp.
GATTACAAATACAAGTTCTAACATTGTAAAAGCATTCTTCTTCATTATTCGTACCCCTTAAAACTACTGCTGCTCATTATAGCATAAGGGAAAAGTATCAAATTTTAATATTGGAAAGAAGATTAGCGTTGTGAGAGGCGGAAAAAAAGCTTAAAGTGCTTGCCTGGAAAATCTTTATCTCCAGGCACCGACTTTTAGAGTTCCTCTGCTTTTTCAACGCTATAAAGAATATCATCCATTGGGTGACGGTACATTGGCATACCAAGTCGTTTTTCATCAAGGATATGACCGATAAAGCCTATCGAGCGGCCGACAACGAAGAAGGCATTGAGTGCGCCGGCATCAATAAAGCCGTCAATCTCTTTCTCCGAGTAGCCGAGTGCACGCCACATATCAACCATCAGGATACCGATAGTTCCATCGACATTCAGAATAAGGTTATCTTTTTTGGATGTCGTCAGCTTTTCGACTTCAAGTGCAAAATCCAGCAGCGGGGTTGCCGGGAAATTCTCTGCGGCAAATTTTTTCAGACCGCTGACACGCAGATCCGGGTTACGTACGGACTTGATACGGTGACCGATTCCCGAGATTGGCTTACCCTCTTTTTTCATATAGGCCATAAACTCCGCCGGGCTCATACCATTGTCGTTCGCATACTTGAAATAGCGTGCCGCGTCATCGATCGCACCGCCGAAACGAGGTCCGATCGTAAGCAGACCTGTCACCAGTGAAGAGATGACATCCTTGCCCGCACGCGCCGTTACTTTGGCATTGTGCGCGCCGGAAACCGCCGGACCGTGGTCCGCAACGGTTTTGACAACGGTTTCAATATAATCCGTCGCCCATTTCGGATAACGTTTTTTGAACCACAGCAGCGCCATAACATCACCGATGCCGAACCCTGTCTCCGGCGTTGCCACCGAGCTGATGGGATAGCCGGCATAAGTCGCCTCTTCACCCCGGTCATCGGAGATTGTACAGATAAACTGCTTGGCTCTGCGATGCTTCGGTACCTCGCGAAGTTCCGGCTCGGCGATTTCACCGATGATACCTTCACTTTTGAGTTTCGTGTACACTTCGTTGATCTTGTTCGGCAGGTCATTGAAAGAGTCCGGAACGTAAATCCCGGCTTCCGCCATTGCTTTGTTCTTTGCAGCCGCCGTTTCAGCATCCGCATTGGCAGAAGCACCTGCATGACCGAATTGAACACCGGAGCTGAAGTGTTTGGCGATCGTACCGATACACCAGGCGATGATCGGCTTTTTGATCTGGCCGGATTTAACCGCCTCGATCACTTTATACTCTTCAGTTCCACCAACTTCACCGAGCAAAATCATGTATTTGACCTGCGGATTATTCTCCATGCGCAGCAGGTTGTCGATAAAGACAGAACCGACAAAGCGGTCACCGCCAATCGCAACACCTTCGGCAATGCCATCGGCATTGATAGAGATAATATTGGAAAGTTCATTAAACAATCCACCCGAACGTGTCACCAGGCCGGCAGATCCGGCACGGTGTAGTTTGGAGTTAATGATATTTTCAATCGTTCCACCGACATTCGCAATTTTGAATGCACCCGGCACGATCCCACCGACCGTTGCCGGTCCTATGACCGTCACACCGGCATCGCGTGCTGCCTGGTTCATACCCCGCGCCAGACGCTCCGGGATTCCCTCAGCCGTTACCATGATGGTCTTGAACTGATCACCCATTTCGATCGCTTCCATCGTGACATTGTATGCCGTACGGAAAGACGCAAAGTTAAGCAGCACATCTGCATTCGGATGTTCTGCAACCGCATCTGCTGTGGAGCGGTAAAGTGGGACCATAATCTCGTCTGGTCCATAGAAAAACTTCTCGAAAAGATTGCCGGAAGTAGGAGCTACGATTGCTGCAACAGAAGGCTTTTCACGGTTGATGACATAGTCATAGTCCAACATACGCTGGATCGCACTTTTGTTGTTGTTCCAGAAAATTGCTTGTGTGTCTTTCGTAAATAATGCACCCATTCTTCTCTCCTTACTTCTCAAGTGCCATACGCACAATGTCGGTGACGTGCGTTTCTGGCCCATAAACTTCAATGCTCAGACCCAGGCGGTCCGCCGCTTCTTTAATGTCTTTGAGACCTTTTTCATAATTCGGTCCGCCGCGGCGTACGTAAATGCGTGTATTGTGTGCTTTGAGCTTCTCTGCGTACTCTTCGAACGACTGGATAATACCCGTAAACGTCTTCGCGACATCCGTAAAGTTCGCAATCGCACCGCCGATGATCAGGATCTTGTCCCGCCCTTTCGGATCTTTATGACGCGTCATCAGATCAAAAAGCGTATCCGCATAGAACTTGGTCTCACCGGTGGTCGGACCGCCGGAGTACTCTCCGTAGTTTGCCAGGTCGCTGACACTACCGCCGGTTGCTTCGGCATAATCGGCAATCGTGTCGGCGTAGACGACAGATGCACCGCCGCCGGCGACCATCGTCCAGATGCGGCCCATCGGGTTCAGAATGGTCAACTTCAGCGATGCACCGGACTTGGCATCCGCTTCCGCGATTGCTTTCTCTTCCGGAGACTGATCTTCCATGCCGAAGGCTGTCGGGAATTCTATATCGCCCCAGGCATCACCCATCATGAAACCGGCCGTGTCGTCCAGGCGTGCGACGAGGTCGAGGATCGCCATTTCGTTATTTGCCAGCATGACGATCGGGTTGATCTCCAGATACGCAAAGTTCAGATCACGGTAAAATTTGAAAAATGCGATGGCAAACGAGGTGAACGCCGCCTTGTTCTGCGCCGGAATGTCCGTCGGAACGTTTGCTTTAATGGCATGCTCCATATCCGCATCACTCATATTGATCGGAATGTGCACTTCATTGACTTTTTCATCCCAACCTTCTTCAACTTCCATACCACCTTCAGCAGACATATAAAGAACATCATCTTCACCGACTGTCGTGGCGGAAATGTAGTACTCCTGATCTTGCGTATGCGGCGTAAACGGCTCGACAATAAAGTGCGTCAGGCGGCCATGTTGTCCTGAAAGCAGTGTTACATCGTGTGACATCTTCTCATCGATCCAAGCTGCAGCATCGTCGAGCGTTACATCGCCCGGCTTCTCAACGCGGAAAAGAACCAGATCGTTTTTCCCGCGCTTTCCGAAAAGCATATCCGGTTTTGCGACCAGCGGCTCCTGTTTCAGCCACTCAAAACCATGCTCCTCCGCTTTTGCTTTCAGTTCCGCACCGCTGGTGACCAGAACGGATTTGAATCCATAATGAAAACCACTGAAATACTTCTCCCAGTGGCGGGCAAAGATGGCTTTACCGTCGTATTCACGAATCGCTCTTTGAGCCATTTCAACTCCTTGAAAATCTGTTTGATTTGGATTATAACACGTATAATCTCACAGTTTACCTTGAAATTTTCAGCGCCGATTTCGGAATGTTTCTTTGGGAATTTTTGTAACATAGTATATTGCAACAGGTGCTCCAAAGTAACGTATTGTTACAGTAGTGGCATTAGCAACGGCCCGGGTACCGACAAAGGCTTCAGCACAACGCTCAACTCCGTAAAAACGCAATCGAAGCTGCATCCGCTCATCATCAAGCTCCACACACCGGAGGCCTTGCGCTTTCAATGCCTCCGCCAACTCCTTGGCCACATGTGCCTTGTAGGCAAAATAGTGTGTAGGTTCTTTCAGATATGGATATGCTGCCTTGTTTAAAAAGACAGCAGTCGCATTGATGACCAAGAAGACAACAGCCAATGTAAACAAAAATCGGTAACGCTTTCGGAACGGCCGAAGTCGGATACGATACGAGCGATAAAAGGTCTGCATCCCTAACGGCAGCGCCGCCATCAGATACGGCGCGAACACTTCGATGCCGATCCGCTGGCGAAACGACAAGGCGATTGACAAAAGAAACACCGATGCGGCAATACTCCAGATAATATCCGTTCGCTTCGTGACATAGCGCCGATAAAGCACGTAAACCATATAGATGAAAACAAATGGCGAAAGCACCGCTGCATACAGACCGATCGTATCAAGGAAACGATTTTCCGGCAAACCGCCAGTATTGAATCCGTAGCGCCACAATGCAATAGAAAACAGGAGCCCGTACAGGCCAAAAAAGCGCCAATTTTTCACACGTGCCGCCTGGACGGCCAGACCGAAAAAAAGCAATGTAAACGAGGAGGAAAGCCAAAGCAGCAGCGGTAATAACAGATCGGATCGATGCCCGAAACGCTGATAGGCATAAAGGTAGCCAAATACCCCCAGAACCGTCAATGCCGCGCTATCCACGAGCAAAGAAGCGCTGATCATTCCCGGAAGCATCAAAAAGATGGCGACCAGCCAGAGGCGTTCCCGATCGCGTTTGGCATACGGTTTTGCAATACCATAGAGCAGCAAAGCGCTCAAGAGGTTCATAAAAATCATTGGAAGACGCAACGCGACGTCATTTTGGCCGAACAGGGCGAGTGAACCCCGAATCATCCGTGTCATTACCGTTGGGTCTTCGGCATAAAGCAGCTTGGCCCCATGATAGGTCAAAGAAAGCGAAGATGCAAAAAAAAGTAGTAAGACAGCATCGATCGTCAGCAGAAGAAAGAGTGCCGTCCCTGCCCTCATAGTTTTAGAAAATTATCCAGTATCTCGTGACCGAATTCACTCATGATAGACTCGGGATGAAACTGCACGCCGTAGATCGGCCGTCCTTCGATCTGCAGTGCCATGATCTCCTGATCGTCCTGGCTGTACGCCGTCGGTTGAATGACATCCGGCAGCCCCTCTTTCTGCACAATCAGCGAGTGATAGCGCGTCGCCGTAAAAAATTCCGGAAGGTGTTTAAAGAGCGGACAGGTCGGCTGACACTCCATCACGGAAGTTTTGCCGTGCATCATTCTCTTGGCCCGTACGACTTTGCCACCAAACACCTGTGCAATGCTCTGATGTCCCAGACAGATTCCCAATATGGGCACCTCATCTTTGAAACGCTCTATCACCGCCAGGCTGACACCGGCGTCGTCCGGAGTCGCCGGGCCCGGAGAGACAATGATCTTTTCCGGATGCAAGGCTGCAATCTCTTCAAGCGTGAGCTCATCATTGCGGATCACTTTGAGGTCTGCCCCCAGCTCCAGACAGTACTGGACGATGTTATACGTAAAACTGTCGTAGTTGTCTATCATTAAAACCATAACGCGATTATAACCTCACCAGACTTTCAGTTCATTGTAGAGGCTGTCGCGCTCGACCGGGCTAAACCCGCTCTCCTTGATGAGATGCACGAACTCCTCCAGGTTGACGCCGTTGGCACTTTTGGCGCCCGCCGCAGAGTTGATAGACTCTTTCTCTATCGTGCCATCAAGGTCGTTGGCTCCGAACTCCTGTGCCACCAGTGCCAGATTGACCGTCGATGTCACCCAGTACGCCTTGAGATTCGGAACATTGTCCAGTACGATACGGCTGATCGCCATCGTTTTAAGGATCTCGTTGGCGGTGATGAACTCCTTGATGTTCAAGAAATTGTTTTCGGGCTGATACACCAGCGGGATAAAACAGTTGAACCCGCCGGTCTCGTCTTGCAGATCGCGGATGCGCAGCATATGGTCAATGCGATGTTTCCGCTCCTCCACATGCCCGAACAGCATCGTCACGTTGCTCTTTTTACCACGTTGGTGCCATTTTCGGTGAATCTCCAGCCACTGCTCGGAGGTGACTTTGCCCTTGCAGATGTAGTCGCGCACCCCCTCGTCAAAAATCTCCGCGCCGCCGCCGGGCATAGAATCCACCCCGTTTTCGACCATCAGGTCAAGAATCTCGTCGTAGCTTTTGCCATACTGTTCGGAGAGAAAGTGCACTTCCGCCGCCGTCAGGGCTTTGACATGAAGTTGCGGATGCTGCTGCTTTATTTTACGAAAAATATCCAGATACCACTGCAGGCCCGTATCGGGGTTATGTGCAGATACGATGTGCACTTCCTTGATATCGCGTAGTACGATATCATCGACGATTCGCAAAATGTCGTCATGGCTCATGGTGTAGGGGTTCGGATTCTTACGGCTGGCGCTGTAGGCACAGAATTTGCAGACATCTTTACAGACATTGGTGGGGTTGATATGACGGTTGATATTGAAATATGTTTTATCGCCGTGCAGCCGGCGACGAATGCCGTCGGCTATCTCGCCCAGTTCGAAAAGGTCTTTTTCATACAGTGCAGTCGCTTCCGACACGCCTAGACGTTCACGTGCGATCTTGGTCATGCTTTACCCCGCCACTTTTTTTTGCGCATTATACCCTGATGGGCTCGCCTAAAGCCTAAAATCAATATAATCACGAAAATCCATAAGAGAACGAATGTGAATAATCTGAACGAAGATATTGAAAGTCTGATCGAAGCGAACGCAAGCGATTTTGAGATATCACAACGATTCAAGCAGGCAATAGGAAGCTATCTTGATTCTCTTCCACAGCTTTTTGAGCAAACACAGGGCAAAGATTTTCTGGTACGGCACACAAAAGCGCTCGACCAGTTTATTGACCAGATGTACAAAACAGTACTGCGCCGTATGTTCGGAAACTACCTCCCTATGCGCAATGCCATACCGATTGCGTTGACCGCACTGGGCAGTTACGGCCGCGAACAACTCTGTGTGCACAGCGATATCGATCTGATGATTGTCTATGCACCGCAGGAAGGCTACAACAGCGAAGCAATCATTGAAAAATTTCTTTACCTGGCCTGGGATGCGGGGCTAAAACTCGGACACCGCGTTCATAAAACTACTGAACTCTTTACCGCTGCAGACGAAGACATCACTATACGTACTGCCATGATGGAAGCGCGCTTTATCATCGGCTCAAACTATACCTGGCATGCCACACAGCGTGAACTCGAAAAAATCCGCCGCCATAAACCCAAAGACTTCCTCCTCGCCAAACTTGAGGAAACCGACGGCCGTCGACGTGCTCATCCCGTTTCGATGCAGCCAAACATCAAAGAAGGTGTTGGTGGTCTGCGTGATGCCCAGCTGCTTTTCTGGGTTGCCAAAACCCGCTTTGGCATTGATTCGCTCAACACACTCAGAGATTCTCTGTTTACGGATGATTCTTATCGGCGTTACCGCATTGCCCTGGAATTGATCTTCCGTGTTCGCAGCGCCCTGCATCTCGTGACCGGCATACAGTATGACCAGCTCAACCTTGAACATCTTCCCAAAGTCCGAAAACTGCTCGGGTTCAAAACAGATATGCGACTGGCGACACAGGTCATTGAAGCCATGTGGCGCATTAATAACTTCAGTACAATCTTTGTCGCTAAAATGGTTCGTCCTCTTTTATGTGATTTGACGCATCTACCAGATCTGAGGACGCAGCGTATAAGGCGAGGTATTTTTATCTCTGACAACAGTATCTTCGCTTCATTTCATCTCGCAGCGTTGCCGATCGAAGCCCTTTTGAATATCCTCGTTGGTCTTGAGGACAAACCATACTGTTTTGATGACAGTTTCGTCAGTCAGCTCAGCTATACAACCATTGCGCATCCACTTAACAAACGAATCAAACTGCTGCTGCGCAAGCTGTTCGAACGCGAGCACACTTATGATATTCTAAAACTATTTTATGATGCAGGCGTGTTGGTAAGTCTGATCCCTGCTATGAAAAAAGCGCTGTTTTTGCCGCAATTTGACGGATACCATCACTACCCGGTAGGTCTGCATTCCCTGCAATGTATCAAAGCATATGAATCAATCGACGTCCCTGAGATCAAAACACTTTATAATGACCTGAGCCATCGCGACAGGACTATGCTAAAAATAGTCGTACTTTTTCATGATCTCGGCAAGGGAAGAAAGCAAGATCATAGTGAAGTAGGTGTCAAGCTGGTTCGCCCCATGATGAGTAAAATGGGATTTGACGCACAGATCACCGATGATGCCGCACTGCTGATACGCCACCATATTCTCATGAGCAATATCGCGCAGCGGCATGATATTCACAATGAAAAAACGCTGTACAAATTCATGTCTGTCGTCAAAACTCCGCGAATGCTTACCCTCCTCTATATTCTGACCTACGCCGACATCAGTGGAGTCGGGCCTGATGTCTTCAACACTTTCAACGGAAAACTGCTCAATGAGCTTTTCCACGCATCTCTTGAAATCGCCCAAGAAAAAAACCGTATCACGGATGCCGCTCGTCGTCTAAAAATCGAACAGCGCATTCATAGGCTGGATGCATTCAAATCACTTCCCAGAACGGTTCAAAAGAAGATATTTTCCATTGACTCAAATCTTTTTTTCTTTCGCCATTCTCCTGATGAGATCCTCTATATTGCACGACGAGCTCGTGGCATACGGACGTATGCCTATGCGTTGGACTTTAGTACCAGCCTCAGTATCGAGATCCTGCGCAAACAACCGCTAAACCTCTCCTATCTGCTTGGCCGTCTCGGTTATCTGGATGTCGCCTCCATGGAAGTGTTCACTCTGTTCGATGATGTAAAATACTTCAAGATCGACTTCCTGCAGTCGGCGACACCGGACATGTACGAAACAATCCGTGAAATCGTCGATGATGCCTTTAATATGGAACTTCAGGTTCAGCTGGAAATCCCCAAAATAGAGCAAAAAGAGATTTTTATCGATTGTGATCACTCCATCAGCTATGCTGAGCTCTCCGTACATACTGCCAATCAACGCGGCCTGCTCGCCTTCATCATCTACTCTTTGGACAGGCTGAATTTGCATATTGTCACCGCGAAAATCCACTCTACAAAATACCGTGCACGTGATCATTTCTTAATCGAAAAGTCACCAACGATGTGCAATAATACCGACCAAATTCTCTCTTTGCTTAGTAAAGGAAACAATTAAATGTGTGGTATTGTCGGCTATCTTGGAAATCATAGCAGTAAGAGCATTTTGCTCGACGGATTAAGTGAACTTGAGTACCGCGGATACGACTCTGCAGGAATCGCCGTATTACATGATGGAGAGTTCTCTTATTTCAAAGCGGTAGGAAAGCTTGAAAACCTTATTAGAAAAACAGCAGAGTTCGACACAAATGGGTTTTCGGTCGGCATCGGCCATACCCGATGGGCCACTCACGGCAAGCCGACCGAAATCAATGCCCATCCGCACCTTGGAAATAGCTCTTATGTCGTTCACAACGGTATTATCGAAAATTATCAATCACTCAAAAAACAACTCACTGCCAAGGGAAAAAATTTTCTTAGCCAGACTGACACCGAAGTAATCGTGCATCTCTTCGAATCCCATTTGGAAGAGGGAGTCGCTCCGGTGGAGGCCTTCAGGCAGACCATTCATGAAATTGAGGGGGCCTATGCTGTCTTATTGGTCACCAAAAGCAAGCCTGACACTATTTTTTTTGCTAAAAACGGGTCACCGATGATTGTCGGTACCAATGAAAGCGATGAAAAATTTTTTGGCTCTTCTGATGCCGCACTAATCGGAAACTGCAGTCAGGTGATCTACCTTGAAGACAGTCAACTCGGTTATGTAACCCCCACAAAAATATACATTGAAAACGAAAGCGGCGAAAGCATTGCTCCTACTTTCGCCCATTTGCCGGAATCCAAGCTCTCTGCGCAAAAAGAGGGGTTCCGTTTTTTCATGGAAAAAGAGATCTATGAGCAAAGCACTGTAATCTCTGACACGCTTCTTGGACGTCTTGGAAGTGATACTATCATTTTTGATGAGATTGAACCCAACCTGCTTGAGGGCATTCGTGAAATAAAGCTCTGCGCCTGCGGCACCAGCTACCATGCCGCATTGGCATCCAGTTATCTATTCGAGCGGCTCGGAAAAATCCGTACTTCTGTAGAGATTGCCAGCGAACTGCGCTACAAAGAGCCGCTGCTCACTCCAGACACGCTTTTTATCGTTATCAGTCAAAGCGGTGAAACGGCCGATACCCTTGAAACTCTAAAAATGGCTAAACGTGCCGGATTGCGTACACTGGTGATCTGCAATGTCGATAACTCTTCAATGGTGCGCGAAGCCGATGGAGCCATTCTCACTCGTGCCGGGATCGAAAAAGGAGTTGCGTCAACTAAAGCATTTGCAACGCAGATGACCGTACTCTGGATGTTCGCACTCTACGTGGCACAGACCAACAAAACAATGACTCCTGATACTATACGCGAACAGATCGCACTGCTGCGCGAAGTGCCGTCTGTCGTCAAAGTTCCCCAGGATTTGCATGAACGCCTCAGACGACTTTCCAAACGCTACCTCCATGGTCATGGTTTCTTTTTCATCGGTCGTGATATCTTCTTCCCTCTGGCGCTCGAAGGGGCGCTCAAACTAAAAGAGATCAGCTACCTCCATGCTGAGGGCTACCCAAGCGGCGAGATGAAACACGGCCCAATCGCACTTGCAGACCCTGAGCTCTTTACCATTGCATTGATGCCTAGCAATATGCTGTATGAAAAGACCAAAAGCAACGTAGAAGAGCTTAGCGCACGGGATGCCACTATTTGTGCAATCAGTGACACCCCTTTTGAAAATGCAGACGACTTAATTCAAATGGTAGGACATACACATTACATGTTGGATTTTTTCGAAATAATGGTTATCCTGCAACTACTTTCAATGGAGATCGCCATCAGGCTAGGTAACGATGTCGATATGCCGAGAAACCTGGCGAAAAGTGTTACAGTAGAGTAAAATCCTTTCCGTAGGTACTTTTCAAAGGTGCCCTAAATAGCTTCCGCGTCAGTCTCACCTGTACGAATGCGGATCACCTTTTCGATATCGCTGACAAAGATTTTGCCATCGCCAATCTTGCCTGTACGAGACGCTTCGGTAATCGTATCAATGACCTGCTCGACCTGAGCAGCTTCTACAATCAATTCCATCTTAACCTTCGGCAAAAAATCAACGGCATACTCCGCACCGCGGTAAAGCTCGCTGTGGCCCTTCTGGCGTCCGTAACCCTTGACCTCACTTACAGTCATACCCGTAATACCGATATCGGCTAAGGCATCCTTGACTTCATCGAGCCGATACGGCTTGATGATGGCTTCCACTTTTTTCATCATTCTCTCCTCTATGACCATGCCGCGGTATTCCCCACACAGCATCAAAGGCACCTCTGATATCCACACAGGTTTTTTGGAGGTGCCCTAAATTTTTGAACATCTTAGCAATAAGGTAATGAAACTTTTATGAAATGTTTGTTTTTTAAACAAATTGATCATTTGAAAGGTAGAGATTGATTACTTTAAGGGCAAAGCTGCCCTTAAATCGTTTTAAATAGCTTCGCTGCCGGATTCCCCGGTACGAATACGAACGATCTTTTCAATATCGGAAACAAAGATCTTGCCATCCCCGATCTTGCCGGTACGGGCCGCTTCGGTGATGGTAGTGATCACCTGCTCCACCTGCGACTCCTCGACGACCATCTCCATCTTGACCTTCGGCAGAAAGTCCACCACATACTCCGCGCCGCGGTAGAGCTCGCTGTGGCCCTTCTGGCGTCCGTAACCCTTGACTTCGCTGACCGTCATACCGGTGATCCCGATCTCCGCCAGCGCATCCTTGACATCCTCAAGCTTGAACG
>JANTHE010000048.1 GCA_024762585.1 Sulfuricurvum sp.
TCTTTGGCCGGACGGGACCGGGGGAAATCCAGCACGAAGCTTCGGCGCCGTTTGACCGAATACGCCACCTTTTCATCGCGCGTCAATTCCCCCAGAAGTTCCAGTTTCAGATCGGCTGCGATGTGCGTTCTGCCCACCTGATCGATTTTCTCGAAGATGGCCCGTGCCTCTTTCGCGCTGTGCACCTGGTTGAGAATCATTTTCAACGCCTTTCGCCGACGTGCCGTCACCTTGATGGTGGCGTACGCATCGGTGATAGCCGCGGGATCTGGAACCGTGACGACGACGACCTCGTCGGCTGCTTGCAAGAAAAGCTGCGTCGACTCGCCGATACCCGCTCCCGTATCGATCAGCATCACATCGATATCATCCAGCACCGCTGCTTTTGCCGTCAGTTTATCGAACATGGACGCGTCGCAGTAGCGGAAAATCTCTTCGCCGCTTTCACCGGGGATCAGCAGCAGGTTTTCATTAATGGGGACAATAACATCTTCAAGCGCCGCTTCGCCCTTGAGTACATGCAGAATATTCTGCGGCGCACTGACATTGAACATGACATCCAGATTGGCCAATCCGATGTCCGCGTCGAACACGGCGACCTTCAGCCCGCTCATGGAGAGCAGCAGGGCCAGGTTTGAACTGATGGTGCTTTTCCCTACCCCGCCTTTGCCGCTGGTCACGGCGATGAAACGTGTTTTTTTGCCCATCGTCCCCATGTCACCGACCCCGGGGGAGCAGCGCGAGCGGAATGGTCACGCTTTCACGCGCCTGCCACTGCGGATGAGGAATGACCAGGTCCTTATGCTCCATACGTCTCTTGTCATAAAAGAGGATGTCGAGATCAAGCGTACGCGGGGCATTGGCAAAGGTGCGCCGCCGCCTAAAACGTTTCTCGACACGCAGAAGATGCCGCATCAAGGCGCGCGGCTGCAGTGTCGTTTCGATGAGCAGAACACCATTGATAAAATCCGGTTGATCGGTATAGCCGAAAGGGGGGTTTTTCAGAAGCGGCGAGGTAGCGATGACATTGATAAAGGCGTCACGCCGAAAAAAGAGAAGCAGATGATCAAAGCGGCGAATGACATCTCCGATATTGCCGCCGATACCGATGACCGCCCGATGCGGCAGCCCCCGTTCGGCAAAGCGTGCGGGAAACGCGCCGGTGCTGATCAGGGTCAGCGTGTCGGAGAGCCGCCGTACGATCATACGGGCTTAGGCCTGCTGCGCCTGCTGTGCGGCCTTGATCTCATTGAGAATCTGCACCATACCGATCATGGCGAGGTGGTAACCGAACGGTCCGAATCCGACAACGGATGAAGCGCAAACGGGTGCGATAAGGTTCTTCTGGCGAAACTCTTCACGGCGCGCCACGTTGCTGATATGCACTTCGATCGTCGGCAGGCTGACTGCAGCAATGGCGTCACGAATGGCGATGGACGTATGCGTATATGCCGCCGGGTTGATGATGATACCGTGCGCGTCGCCGTAACACTCCTGGATCCGATCGACGATCTCCCCTTCGAGGTTGCTTTGAAAAAATTCGATCTCAACGCCGTTTTGATCGGCAAAATCTTTCATCTGCTGATGGATCTGCTCCAGCTTCATCGGTCCGTAGATCTGCTGCTCGCGAATGCCGAGCATGTTGAGGTTCGGTCCCTGAATGACTGCAATTTTCATTATATTCCTTATCGTGTTTTAAAATCGAACAGGTATTATACGCTTCATATAATTAAAGGATGCATTTATGACCGTTCTTGTTCCCTCCGGCATCCTGACCCCGGAGGGTATCGTTACCGGCAAAGCCGTCGCCTTCGAGCGTACCATCGTCGCGGTCGATACGCCCGGGGCGCTTTCGGCACGCTTCCCCGACGCAGAGGTTCTCACCTCCGAATCACCGACACTCCTGATGCCCGGGCTTATCAATTCCCATGTCCACCTGGAGTTCAGCGCCAATAAGAGTACGCTGCACTACGGCAACTTCGTCACCTGGCTTTACAGCGTCATCGAACACCGCGAATCGCTGATCAATCGCTGCGATCGGGAGTGCCTTGATCAAACCGTTCGTACCATGCTGCACAACGGTATCACCGCTTTCGGTGCCGTCAGCTCTCACGGCATGGACCTTGAAGCCGCCGCGGCCGCCCCGCAAAAAGTCGTCTTCTTCAATGAAGTGATCGGTTCGCAGGCCGCCATGGCCGACGCCCTTTACAATGACTTTTTGCAGCGTCTCGATTCCTCTAAAGCCGTCGCGCGTCCCGGTTTTTTCCCGGCAGTCGCCATCCACTCGCCCTACTCCGTGCACCCGGCGCTCATCAAACGGGCTCTGCGCGTCGCCAATGATGAGCAGCTGCTCACCACGGCACACTTTCTAGAGAGTCCCGCCGAGCGTGAATGGCTCGACGCAAACTCGGGAGCGTTCAAACCGTTTTTCAACGACCTGCTCAAGCAGGATTACGCCGTAAACGATGCCATGGGTTTTCTGGAGCTCTTTGCCGACACCCCGACTCTGATGACACACGTGGTCCATGCCGAGTCGGATGAACTGATCCGGCTGGCACAAGACGGACACACAGTCATTCACTGCCCCGTCTCCAACCGCCTGCTGGGCAACGGTGCCATCGACCTCGACCGCCTCGAGGCGCAGAAACTGAAATGGCTCACGGGTACGGACGGCCTCAGCTCCAATTACGGGCTCGATCTGTTCGAAGAGATGAAAATCGCCCTTTTTATGCATTCGGAGACAGACCTGCTGCCGCTGGCGCAGCAACTGCTCAACAGCGTCACCGTCGACGCCGCGGCCGCGCTGCGGCTCAACGGCGGAAGGATCGCAGAAGAAAAAGATGCCGATATGCTCTGGCTCGAGCTCGACCACGAACCAAACACCCAGACGCCGCTGCATCTACTTCTGCACCAATATGACTTATTGCAGATCTTCATTGACGGCAGCGCACAAAAAGGATAATCATGGAAACACTCAAAAAACTGTTTGCACCCGTCACGGGAACGATCAACTATATTCAGAACCATTTCAAGGCCATGCTGTTTCTGTTGCTGCTTTTCGTGCTCTTCTTTCCTTCGCAAAAAGAGCATCTTGTGCCGTACAACCTTCAGAGCATTGCATTGTCCGGCCCCATCATAGATACGACGGAAATCGTCAAGACCCTTGACAAAGCGCGGGAAAACGATGAAGTCAAAGGAGTGCTGCTCATCGTGGATTCCCCCGGCGGGGCGGTGCCGCCCTCACTCGAAGTCGCGTATGCCGTCAAACGTCTCAATACGGCCAAGCCCGTTGTCGTCTACGCCAAGGGCCTTCTCGCCAGCGGCGGATATTATGCGTCGATCTGGGCGGATGAGATCATTGCCAATCCCGGAGCGATGGTCGGCTCCATCGGCGTGATCATGCAAGGCGCCAATTTGAAAGGGCTCATGGACAAACTCGGCATTGAAACCCAGGTGGCCAAAGCCGGAAAATACAAACAGGTAGGCACCGTGGACCGCCCCTGGACCGCCTATGAACGCGCCGAGATCGACAAGGTGATCAATGCGACGTACGATATGTTCGTCAATGACGTTGCTGCGGCGCGCAAACTTGACCCCGCCAAAAGCAGTGAATACGCCGACGCGCATATCTTTACGGCGGCTCAGGCCAAAGCGGCCGGGCTGGTCGATGCGCTGGGGGTCGAATATGACGCGCGCAATACTCTCGTGAAACGCAGCGGCGTCACCAAAGCCGTCTGGAACGAAGAGAGTAAAATGGAAAAATTGCTGAAGCAATTCGGCGCGGAAGGTGCGGCAATGCTGCACCTCTATTTTCCACAAATGGTTCTGAAATGAGCTATTGTGTATATTGTGTATAATAATAAATGAAAATATAGTCAAAAGAAGTACAAAATGATCAAAAGACCTGAACCGATCGACGAAGAAGTCCTCTTTGACGGACGCAGTCTGATCTCAGAAACCGATCTGAAGGGTGTGATAACTTTCGTCAATCGTAAATTTATTGAAATGACAGGGTACTCTAAAGGAGAAGCACTCGGCCAGCCGCATAATATTTTACGCCATCCCGATATGCCCAAAGCAGCCTTTGAAGGAATGTGGAAGGTGATTAAAGAGGGAAAGCCGTGGGAGGGTTATGTCAAAAACCTTCGAAAAGATGGCAAATATTACTGGGTAGTTGTAAATATAGTACCTAAAAAAGATGAGGCAGGTAACGTGATAGGCTATATCGCATCGCGGAAAATGCCTGATCGAAATCACCTGAATAATGTTATTAACCAGTACAAAGAGATGCTTGCAAAAGAGAAATAGTGTGTAGACCATAACAGCGGTTTGTCACACAGAATTACAAACATGTAATATTCCAAAGCTTTGTTTTAAGGGCCTTTAAGGATAACACCAAGTTTTGTTTGATAGAGTAGCGGTAAGGTAATTGTTTTACCTGGGTTTTAAACCTCGGTGCGGATCGACTTGATCTGCTATACAAGTTTCGTTAATGTGGAAAAAGAGAACTCGAGCACTTTTTTTCTACATTTATCCTTTCTGGCTCTTCCTGGTATCTTCGTTATCTTTATCAATACTTTATGGTAAAATATCCACTATTTTTTTTAAAACGAGTATGCATGAAAGTTATCATTGCCGTTAGCGGTGCGAGCGGAGCTTCTCTTGGGCTTAAAACACTGCGCTCCCTGCCAAAGGGGATTGAAAAACATATGATCGTCTCCGGCAATGCCAAAACGGTATTGGCGCATGAAGAAAACGTGACGATGCACGAGGATGCCGACATTGCCGCTCCCCTGGCATCCGGGTCATTTCGTGCCGACGCCATGATGATCATTCCGTGCAGCATGAACACGCTTGCCAAGATTGCCTGCGGCATTGCCGACAACCTGACGACGCGCGCCGCCTCCGTGATGCTCAAAGAGCGTAAAACACTGCTGTTGGCGCCTCGAGAGATGCCGTTTTCGCCCATTGCACTTGAGAATATGCTGAAACTCTCACACCTGGGAGTCCATATCGCCCCGCCCGTCATGGCCTACTACTCTGAACAAAACTCGCTTGAGGAGATGGAGAATTTCATGATCGGAAAATGGTTCGACCTGCTCGGCATTGACAACACCCTTTACAAACGATGGGGAGACGATGATTAAGACCGCACTCTATCCGGGCACATTCGACCCGATTACGAACGGGCACTACGACATCATTGCCCGCGCCCTCAATCTTTTTGACCGGGTCATTGTCGCCGTGGCGGATTCGCATAGCAAGCGCCCCATGTTCACGCTCGACGAGCGGGTCAGCATGGCAAATGCCGCTGTAGGGGGTCTTGACAATGTCGAAGTGATCGGTTTTGACAATCTCACGATTGAACTGGCGAAGGAACATGGGGCAGACATTTTGATCCGCGGTCTGCGCGCTGTCAGCGATTTCGAATACGAACTGCAGCTGGGCTACCTGAACCATTCGCTTGATGCCTCGGTGGAAACCGTCTACCTGATGCCCAGCCTCAAACACGCGTTTATCAGCTCGTCTATCGTACGGAATCTGCTCTCTTTCAACGGAAAGACAGACCACCTTCTTCCGCCCGAAGTCGAAAAGATCATACGGGGGATGAACTCATGTACCTTGCCCTAGAGGGGATCGATACCGCCGGAAAGTCCACTCAGATGGCGGCACTTCATTCCCTGTTTCCCAAAGCCCTCTTTACCAAAGAGCCGGGAGGGACTCCCACGGGCGAACAGATCCGTACCCTGCTGCTGGAAACCGGCGTACAGTCGTCAAGGGCCGAACTGCTGCTGTTTCTGGCCGACCGCAGCGAACACATCGAAGAGGTCGTCATACCCAACCGTACAAGCTTGATCATTTCAGACCGTTCCGTCATTTCCGGGATGGCCTACGCTATGGTAAAACAGGCCTTCAGCACTGCGGAGCTATTGGAGCTCAACCGCTTCGCCACCGGCGGCATTTTTCCCGATTACGCCGTGATCCTCAAGCTCACTGAAGCCGAGCTCATCCGGCGCCTCGGCGTCAAATCCCATGACGCTATCGAAGCCCGCGGGACGGACTATCTGCTGGCCATACAAGATGAGCTGGAGCATGCCGCGACCCTGCTGGGCATTCCGACGCTCGTTATTGACGCGGCCCTCGACATCGATACGATTACCGAACAGATCCAAGAGATTATCATCACCAAAGGAGCATCATGATTCGTTCACTGCGCGGCATGAATGACATTTTACCGCCGGATAATGCGCGGTTCGAGTACTTTTTGGACACAGCGGCGTCCGTCGCGAAGCGTTACGGATTTACCTACATTGAGACCCCCCTGCTGGAGGAGACGGCGCTGTTCAAGCGCTCCGTCGGCGAGAGCAGCGACATTGTCGGCAAAGAGATGTACCAGTTCACCGACAAAGGCGATAACGACGTCTGTTTGCGCCCCGAAGGGACCGCCGGCGTCGTGCGCGCCTTCGTGCAGAACAAACTCGACCGGGCCGGCGGCATTCACCGCTACTTCTACCACGGCCCGATGTTTCGTTATGAACGTCCGCAAAAAGGAAGACTGCGCGAATTTCACCAGTTCGGCTGTGAAAGTTTCGGAGTACAGAGCGTCTATGAAGATGTGACGATCATCATGATGATCGCCGATATACTGGGTGCGTTGGGCATCGGGTACCGCCTCAAGCTCAACTCACTGGGCGACCACAACTGTATGCCGCAGTACCGCGAAAAACTTGTCGGCTTCCTGGATGCGCATGAAGCGCACCTCTGTGAAGATTGCCTGCGCCGCAAAGCGACTAACCCCATCCGCGTGCTCGACTGCAAGAATGAGCGCTGCCAGATTATCTACAAAAAGGCCCCGAAGCTGATAAACAACCTGTGCGAAAGCTGTAACAGTGATTTTGATACGCTGAAACACCTGCTGGAGGAAAACGGCATCGTGTATGAGATCGACACCCACCTGGTACGCGGCCTGGATTACTACTCCAAAACCGCCTTCGAATTCGTCAGCGACGACATCGGGGCGCAAAGCGCCATCGCCGGGGGCGGCCGGTATGACCGCCTGGTCGAATTCCTAGACGGCCGTGCCACACCCGCGGTCGGGTTCGCTATCGGGATCGAGCGGCTGCTGGAGCTCATCGCTATGCCTGAAGCAAGCCGAGAAGGGTATTACATGGGTGCCATGGACACCGAATCGCTGCCGCAGATCATGCAGCTCGCCAAGCAAAAACGTATGACGCAAAACGTGATTGTAGAGTACTCACCGAAAAGCCTCAAAGCCCATCTCAAAGGCGCAGACCGAATCCATGCGCGCTACTGTGTCGTTATCGGGGAGAACGAACGCACTGAGGGCAAGGTATGGGTCAAGGACCTCGAAGCCAAGACCGAAGCCGTCATCGAAGCGGAAGCGCTCTGATAGAGGCAACGGAGATGCAGCAACCCTACGGCCTGGAGATCTGGGGGGATCAGAACTTCCTCATTCGCGACGGCAAGGCGCACATTAACTACAAAAGTTCGCCCGCGCTGCTCGACATAGCGAACCATATTCGCAGTGAAGGGATCCGGGGACCGGTCATTTTGCGCTTTCCCCACCTCATCACCAAGCAGATCGACACCCTCTACAGCCATTTCAACCGTGCTATCGATGAGAACAGCTATCGCGGTGTTTTCAAGGCCGTCTATCCGCTCAAAGTCAACCAGTACCCCGAAGTCGTCCGTGCCATTGTCGATGCCGGCAAACCATACCGTTACGGCCTTGAAGCCGGCTCCAAGGCCGAGCTGATTCTGGCCATGGCTTATACGCCGATCGGCTCCCCCGTTACGGTCAACGGCTTCAAAGACGAAGAGATGATCACCATGGGCTTTTTGGCAGCGCAGATGGGACACAGTATCACGCTGACTATCGAAGGGATCGGCGAGCTGGAGTCCATCATCGAAGTGGCCGAAAAGACGCCGTATCGTGTTCCCAACATCGGCATCCGCATCCGTCTTCACAGCGGCGGCAGCGGCATCTGGGCCAAAAGCGGCGGCATGCAGGCCAAATTCGGGCTCACCTCGACCGAGCTGCTCGAGGCCTTCGATCTGCTCATAAAGCACCGGCTGCTTTCGCGCTTTACCATGCTGCACTTTCACATCGGCTCCCAGATGGAAGAGATCGCTCCGCTCAAACGCGCGCTGCGCGAAGCGGGCAATATCTATGCCGAACTTAAACGGATGGGTGCGGACGCCCTGCGCGCCATCAACATCGGCGGCGGTCTTTCGGTCGAGTATGCCCAGCATCCTGCCAAACGGGTTCGCAATTACAGTCTCAAAGAGTTCGCAAACGACGTGGTGTTTCTGCTGGGCGAGATTATGAAGACCAAGGGGGTCGAACACCCCAATATTGTCACGGAATCGGGCCGGTTCATCACGGCGTCGCATGCCGTACTCGTGGCACCGGTGCTCGAACTTTTTTCGCACGACTATCAGGAACGCTCCCTCAAACTAAAATCTGAAAACCCTCCCCTGATCGAAGAGCTGCGTTCGCTCAACGATCTGCTGACGTCGGGCAACAGTATCGAGTTCCTGCACGATGCACTGGACCACCTGGAATCGCTGCTCAAGCTCTTCGAGCTGGGGTATATCGATCTGCAGGATCGTTCCAATGCCGAAATTCTGGTGCACACCATCATCAAAAAAGCGCTCTACCTGAAAAAAAACAATCAGCTTCCCGAAGTCGAACGTCTCCAGGAGCGGCTTCAGGAGCGCTACCTGGTCAACAGCTCCTTTTTCCAAAGCATGCCAGACTACTGGGGCCTGGGACAGCAGTTTCCCGTTATGCCGCTCGACCGGCTCGATCAAAGCGCCATCCGCGCCGCTTCCCTGTGGGACATCACCTGTGACAGCGACGGCGAAATCGGCTTTAACCCCGGCGCGCCCCTGTACCTGCACGATGTCGATCTCGACACCGAAGAGTACTTTCTCGGTTTTTTCAATATCGGCGCTTATCAGGAGACCCTGGGAATGCACCACAATCTCTTCAGCCATCCCAGCGAGGCAACGGTCGAGATCGATGATGACGGCTTTTGTTGCAATAACATGGACGAAGCTGAAGACATTCTTGAAATCCTCGACAACCTCGAATACGACCCCGATGCCGTTTTAAACCAACTTGAATCTCGTATAGCGGAGTCTGAATTTATCACATCAGAAGAAAATCGTGATACACTTTCCACACTAAAACGCTATCTCGCGCAAAACGGGTATTTGCGCACGACAAAATAAGGGGACCTTGTGGGGCTGTTTTCCGAAATCAGAGAAGATTTTGCCAACGTTTATCGTAACGATCCCGCGATTAAAAGCCGATTCGAACTCTTCTTCAACTATCCCGGCGTGTGGGCAGTCACCTGGTACCGGATCGCCAACCGCTTTTACCGAAACGGTTTCCACCGGACCGGACGTTTTATTATGGCCTTTAATCAACTGCTGACCAATATTGACATTCATCCTGCTGCCACTATTGGCCATCGTTGTTTCATTGACCACGGTATCGGTGTTGTCATCGGCGAAACTTGCATCATTGAAGATAATGTTCTCATATATCAGGGTGTCACGCTTGGCGGCGTCAACCTGACCGCTGGCGTCAAACGACACCCTACTATAAAAAGTCATGCTGTTATTGGGGCCGGTGCGAAGGTACTAGGCGATATCATAATCGGTGAAAACGCCAAAGTCGGTTCTAACTCCGTCGTTGTCAAATCTGTACCTGACAACTCTACTGCTGTCGGTATACCTGCACGCATCGTCGAGAAAGGACGCGACAAGGACCCACTTAGCCATAACAAACTACCCGATATCGATAAAAAACTTTTCGAGTATTTACTTAAACGTGTCGCTATACTAGAGCATATTCTGATGAAAGATAATAATGAAATACTTGAACAAGACCTCGAACTTGATGAAATTTATGACTCTTTCTTAAAGGCTTTACAGTAAATGTTAAGGAAATTTATTTTCTGGTCAATTTTTATCGTGGTCACACTTCTTGCAATCATCCCAACATATGAACCTCTGCCCGAAGTCGTTTCTTTGAGTGACAAGCTCAATCATTTTGCCGCGTTTATCACACTCTTCACTCTTCATACACTTGCCTACCCGACCGTCTCTTTGCAAAACCGGGGCCTCTGGCTGCTGTTTTACGGCATCGGGATTGAAGGGATTCAGTCGTTTCTCCCAACCCGTTCGGCATCGATCGAAGATATTGCGGTCGATGCCCTCGCAATTCTTGCCGCAATGGCCATGCAAACTCTACTGTTGCGCCTTCGTCCATCAGCGTCCTGAGCACCATATAATGCTATAATTTCAGGATTTTTATCCCCAGAAACAAGGGCATAGTATGCAACTGACAGACAGAATCAACACCCTTTCCGAATCGATTACGATCGCCGTCACGGCGCTGGCACAGGAACTCCGCGCCCAGGGCAAGGATGTCCTCGGCTTTTCCGCCGGCGAACCGGACTTTGGTACCCCGCGTATCATCAAAGTTGCGGCCATTGCGGCGATTGAAAGTGATAAAACGCGCTATACCGCCGTGGACGGCATTCCCGAGCTCAAACAGGCGGTCATCGACAAACTCAAGCGCGACAACGGTCTGAGCTACGAGATGAACCAGGTCATCGTCAACAACGGTGCGAAGCACTCGCTTTTCAACCTTTTTCAGGCCACGATTCAAGCAGGGGACGAAGTCATCATCCCTGCGCCGTATTGGGTCACCTACCCCGAGCTTGTCAAATACAGCGGCGGGACGACGATAGAGATCATGACCGACGATGCTTCGGGATTCAAGATCACGCCGCAGCAGCTTCGTGACGCCATCACGCCCAGGACAAAGATGCTGGTACTGACCACCCCTTCCAACCCGACCGGCGCCGTCTACAGCCGCAGCGAGCTTGAAGCGCTTGCCGACGTACTCATAGGCACCGACATCATCGTCGCCAGCGACGAAATGTATGAAAAACTGGTCTACAAAGGCGAATTCATCTCCGCAGCGGCGATCAGCGAAGATATGTTCCAACGGACCGTCACCATCAACGGCCTCAGCAAATCCGTGGCCATGACCGGCTGGCGTTTCGGCTATATGGCTTCGGCCGACGCGGAGATGATCAAGGCGACCAAGAAGCTGCAGAGCCAGAGCACGTCCAACATCAACTCCATCACGCAGTATGCCGCCATCAAAGGCCTTGACGGCTCGGCGGACGATGAGATCGAAATGATGCGTCAGGCCTTTATGAAACGTCGCGACGAAGCGGTGGAACGCTTCAACGCCGTTGACGGTCTGTCTGTACTGTCACCGGACGGCGCGTTCTATCTATATGTCAATATCAAGGCGGTGACCGACGATTCTCTGACGTTTTGCAAACGTCTACTTGAAGAGAAAGAGGTCGCCGTCGTACCAGGCGTCGGCTTTGGGCTTGATGGCTATTTCCGCTTCAGCTTCGCGACCGATATCGAAAAGATCCGCGAAGGCATCGGGCGTATCGAAGCCTTCATCAAAAACTACTGAGTGTCAAAAAGCGCCATCAGCAGCTCTTTTGCTTCGCTGATGGCA
>JANTHE010000049.1 GCA_024762585.1 Sulfuricurvum sp.
ATCGTATCCATCTTTTTTGTTAATAAATTTTTCGATGTAGGTCGGTTCGGTGATGTAGGACAGTCCAATGCCAACACCGAATCGCAGCCACCAGTGATGCGGCTGATAATACCCTTTGAACGCGAGCACATACTCCTGAGCGGGATTTTGGTAGCTCTCTTTGGCAAAGTGATGGACGAAGCCGGGAGTGAAATAGGTGTGAATGTCGATGCCGAACAGGGATTTAGAAAGCGGAAGGCCGTAATACAGCGATGCCATATAGAGATGGTGCAGGTCGCGAGCACCTTGGCCGGTAAGGTTTTCAGAGAACGAAGAGGGAGTGGCCTCGCCGACGGCGATACGAAGATAACCTTCTGGGTTGAAGTGTGATCGGGGTTTTGATCGGCTTTTGAAGATGCCCGCTCCCAGCATCACTTCGCCTTTAACCGGCTGATCGATGGTGTCGGATGCCGCAACGGAGGAGCCGAGATAGCGCATCTTCGCTTCCGCGGTCAGTGCGACATCATCAAAGATGAACAGGCGTGATTTCACCCCGATTTCCCCTCCAATATCCGCCGGAACCGCTTGCATGTTCATGCCGTAATAGAAACGGTTGTACTCACTGCTTTTCCATACAAGTGATCCATAGGGGCTCCACTCCCGGTTCGACTGCCTGAACGTCTTGCCGATACGCACTTCGGCCTGCGTGCGCCATGCCGGGTCGCTGAGCAGCAGCAGGTCGGTTTCAAAATCGTCGAATCGGTAGCGGGTCATGATACCGAGGTCGACAGTATCGTTACTGAAATAGTGCATGTCGTGCCGAGGCACGTCGACAAAATGCTGCCGGCCATATGTGGCGAACAGCCATTCGCTGTTCTTGAAAAGTTTGATACCGCCTTCGGTACCATTGAGAAAAAGCGCGGGGGTATCAAGATAGAGCTGCAGGACGTAACTGTTGAGCAACGGCTCGGCCTCGGATGTGGCATAGGGAATCGACGCTGTGCGCAGCGACGACGCAATCCCCCATTGATAGGCACTCTCCTGTGCGTTACAGGTACAAAAAAGTGTCGCCAGCAACCATCCCGTCTGTTTCATAAAACGGGAGTGTAGTGGCGATTGGTTTCAGAGCCATTACCTAATGGTTACTGCCATACACCGGGAATGTGATACCCGCACTGTGGACAATTTCCCTCTTCGGTGAGGTGGTTCTGGACGAATTGCCCGATATGCCCGCTACGGTTGATGACTTTAAATCCACATTCGGGGCAGTAGGTTGATTCGCGGTCTTCGTCGTCGTAGTTGCCGATATAGACGAAGTTCAGTCCTTCTTCCTTTCCGATTTCATAGGCACGGAGCAGTGTGCTCGGCGGCGTCGGCGGGGTGTCAAGCATCTTGTACATCGGGTAGAACCCGCTGACGTGCCAGGGGATGTTCGGGTCCAGCTCGGCAAGGAAGCGGGCGATATTGCGTATCTCCTCGTCACTGTCGTTCTTGCCCGGGATGAGAAGGGTCGTGACCTCGATCCAGATCCCTTTGGCATGGGCATACTTGACGGTGTCAAGCACCGGCTTCAGCTTCGCTCCGCAGATATCGTGGTAGAACTCCTCGGTGAATGCCTTGATGTCGATATTCATGCCGTCGAGATAGGGGGCGAGGGTATCAATGGCCTTGTGCGTTTCGAAACCGCTGGTGACGTAGATATTCTTGAGCCCTGCTTCATGTGCCAGTTTCGCTGTATCGTACGTGTATTCGAAAAAAACGACCGGTTCGTTATACGTGTAGGCAATCGATGTACAGTCGTACGCTTTTGCCATCTCGACGATCTGCTCCGGCGGCAGTGATTGGCCTTTGAGTTGGTGGTTATGCGTCTGCGGGTATTGCGAGATATCCGCATTTTGGCAGAACTTGCACGAAAAGTTGCAGCCGACCGTTCCCACTGAAAAAGCTTTCGTATCGGGCAGGAAGTGGAACATCGGCTTTTTCTCGACCGGGTCGACGTTGACGGCGGCAGCGAGTCCGTAGGTGAGCAGCTCGAGCTCTCCATTTTCGACCTTGCGAATACCGCAGGTGCCGTATTCACCCTCCTGTAATTTACAATGCTGGTTGCAGGCTTCGCACAGAATGCGACCGTCATCCAGTTTTTTCGATAACCATGCTGGTGCTGACATATTTGATCCTTTAATAATATATTGTCGTAGATAAAATAGTTTTGTAAATAGATTCTACTTATATATATTATACAGCTAAATTTTATAAAAGTGAAGGGTACGCTGAAAAAATGGCATAAATTCAGGTTTTTATTTATCTTAATGCAGTGAAAAGAATGTAGGAAGCAGTTGTGAAAGTCCGGCACAGACGCGGCTCGAGACGCGCCATACCTTTAACAGTGAGCAGTATAGAAAAGAAAAATGAAGATTTGATGAAGAAGCTGTTTTGATTACCGTTTTGTAATCAAAGCGGACGGATCTTTTTCTTTACGGATTTTGGAAGATGGGCAAACGGGAGCTTGCGTTCCGTTCCGTCATCAATGCAGACGAGCAGAACTTCCATAGTGTTGGGATCGAGATGAATCAGTTTGAATGTCATGCGTTCGTGCTCGAAAACAATAGGTTCGGCAGGGAGGTGCACCGGTTTATTCTTTGCCATCCGTATCAAGCCTGTTTGCGATAGATACCGGTCTCTTTCACTTCAATGTCACCGGACTCCTGCAGCTGAACAAGGGTGCGCTTGAACGCTTTTTTACTCAGTCCGAAGGTCTTGGTGATCAGCGCAGGGTCGCTTTTGGAGTTGTACGGAAGCATGCCTCCTGCCGCTTCGAGCGGCAGCAGAACCTTCTGCTTGTCACTCTGTTCGCGTGCCGATTTTCCGACGGGCTGCAGCGCTACGTCAAAATGGCCGTCGCTGCGTACGTTTTTGACGTAGCCTTCACAGCGGTCCCCGACCTCAAGCGGTGTGAAGAGTTCATTGGCATAGACCAGCCCTTCGAAGGTGTCGTCTACAATGACTTTGAAGCCCATCGGCGTTTCGGCGATGACCAGCAGCTTGACCGCTTTGTTTCGATGATACCCCCGGGGGGAGTGCGAAAGGTATTTGCTGATGCGCTCTACGCCGACCAGTCGGTCGGATTGTTCATCTTTGACGACGCGCAGGAAACGCTTGTCTCCGACTTTAAAAGGGTTTTTTTGACGATTTTTCGGCACCAGCAGGTCTTTGGGCAGTCCCCAGTCAACGAAGGCGCCGAACTTGGCGACATCAACGACGGTGAAAAAGCCGAATTCGTCTCGCATCGCGAGCGGACGCTCCGTGGTGGCGACGGGCCGGTCTTCGGAGTCGGTGTAGACAAAGACGTCGAGAAGGTCGTCGATCTGCATGTCGTCGGTGACATACTGGTTGGGCAATAAGACATCAAGGCCGTCGCCGGCCATCAGGTAGGCGCCGGGGGCGGCAAAGCGGTCGATACGCAGTGTGTTGATTCGACCGAAGTCCAGGGTGGTGCTCAGGGTTTCATTCATGCTGACATTATAACTCAAAGGGGAGAGAATTTCTGTCGGGCGTAGTATAATGGGGCATGTTAAAAAGAGCAGTGAAGCTTTTTGCGTCGGTAGTATTGATACTGCTTTTACCCGGTGCGTATGCAGAAGAGTCATACCGTCTCGGTAATGGCATTCAGCTTGGAAAAACTCCGCTGTATCTGGGCGGTTATTTTTCGCTGGATTATTGGCATAACCTCAAAGGGACAAGTGAATTGGAACTGGACGAGGCATCGGTCATGCTTTATGGAAACCATGGAGCCTGGGGTATGATGGCCGAGGTAGAGTTTACGGACGCGTATCGGCGTCGTTTTGGATTTAATGCTGAAACTACCTCTGATCTGACACCGCATACAGAGCGGGTGTTTATTTATTACGAGCCTTCAGAATACTACCGAGTGAGTGTCGGGAAATTTAATACGCCCGTTGGCTACTGGAATAAAATGCCCATCAATGTTTTGCGGGACACGACATCCAGTCCCAGAATTGTCGAAGTGATTTTCCCGCGCTATACGACCGGACTCAATATGAAATACACCGGTGAAAACAGTGGAGCGAATCTACTGATACAGGCTACACCTGACCTTGACAGTGCATTCAGTGCCAAGGATATCTATAACAATTTTGATATCGAAAAACAGTTTGGGCTGGGGGTGCAATTCCGTCAGGAACGCTGGTCATTTGGGATGAATGCCGGCGGCTACGAAGAGCGGATTGAAGAAGAGAAGTGGGGTTATCTGTATGCTTCGGCACAGTATCGCAGTGAGCAGACGCATGTTATGGCTGAAACAGGGTATCGCCGAAATGAAAAGAACATGCGCAGCAATTACGGAGGATATTTACAGGGAACGCAGCTGATCTATGCACAGCAATTCGTTGTGATGCGACTTGAATATACGACTGAATATATTCAAAACTCTGAGGACAGCAGTGCAGTCATAGGCTACGTCTATCGACCTCTTTTCCCGGTGGCGGTTAAAGGAGAGTATCAGTTCCACAGTCACGAGAATGAGGATATTTTGATTGTATCGTTTTCGATGCTCTTTTAGGCAGCCAATGATGCGAATACTTTTCATGCTGCTCGTTTCAGCTGTTTTATTGGGGGGTGAGGAGTGGGCACTGATCGCACATCCGGCAGTCAGAATGAATGCCATGGATATTTCGAAAATTCGTTCGGTCTATCTTGGTAACCAGCGCTATTACGGTTCTCAGAAACTGATTCCGCTGCAACTGCCTGCTGATTCTGCATTGCGTAGAGAGTTTGAGAAAGAGGTACTGGGAATGACTCGAAACGCCCTGCGGGAGTGGTGGATTCGGCGTCATTACCTTGGGCAGCGACCGCCAAAAGTTATGGCGTCCGCGGAAGCGGTATTGGCGTATGTGCAGCAGGTAGAAGGGAGTGTGGGTTATGTCCCTTATGTTTTAATAGAGGATGAAAATGTGACGCTGCTGTATGTTGGTGGAAGGTCGGAGAAATGAATTGGTTTAGACAACATTTGGCAGCCCGACTGCTGATATTGATTTTTCTTGTTGCCGCAGTGCCTTTTGCGGCTATCTTGGTGTATAGCCATTTGAGTGAAGAGCGTCTTTTTAATGAGCATTTTTTCAATGAACATCAGGAACGGATGCAGCAAATCAGTCGTGATATCGATACACATTTTGCGCAGTTATATCGTGAATTGGGTTTTTTGGCCGGTTCGGTGGTGATGGATGATCTTATTATTGGTGATCTCGATCGGCGCGTGTCATCGCTTCTTGAGCGCTATAAAAGTGTCTATGCCATGCAGCTTGAGCTGCTGGCACTTGATGTGGATGGACGCGTGATTGCTGCTACAAACAACATCCGTACGGGTGGGCTTTATACACGATACAAAGCCTTTGAATCCGGGTTGGGGCATCCGTATCCTGTGCAGGCGGATGATCAGACGCTGCTGCTTCAGATTCCTGCATACAACGGATTGGGAAAAGAGCGTATTATTGGTTACCTTGTCATGGAGTACAGTGTGTATAATCTGTCGCGGTTCAATGTCAGAAGCGCTACGGCAGCTTCGGTGCTCTTCAACACGAAAAATGATATTGTTGTCGGAGATATCGAACCACCGTTTGGTCACAATAGTCGTGAAGGTGTTGTAGAGTCGGACAAAGATATATGGTTGGTAGGGAAGGCGTCAAAATATCTGCCCGATTGGTTTGCCGGATACCGCATAGACAGATCTGTACAGCAGGAGGTTTTGGATGAGCTCAACCGATTTCTGCTCTTTATATTGCTGTTTGGAATTGTTGCAATTGCAGCAGTTTCCTATTGGTTCTCAAAGCGGATAGTCGCGCCGCTTGATGCGCTGCAAGAACAGGTGGGTGAAATGGTGCACAGCCGAAACTATACACCGGTTGTGACAGTTGATCGTTCCGATGAGATCGGTCAGCTGGCCATGGCTTTTAATACGGTGGCGTCAGAAATCCAAAAAGCGATTGAAACGCTTCAGCGCGAAAACTTTTTTCGGCTGAAACGATTGACTCAGATGATCGGCCTTTTCAACCGTCTGATGCGTACAGAACTCGAAAGCGAGTGCCTCAAGACTGCGTTAAGCCAGTTAAGCCTCATCGCGCCGGAATATAATGTTCGATTCAGCCGATTCCATGATGATAAGGAGATGCCTTCGCTGTATGTTTATGATTTCGATCATGATACGTTGAAATATTATGGCTCATTAATCATTCCCTCAACGCTCGAAGATGAAGAGAAAGCTTTTTTCCGGGCAATTGCTTCAATGATCGCTTCACGCATAGAGCAGATCAGGGCATTTAGCCGTTTAAGCAGGGATTCAAAAGCGAAGTCAGCCTTTATATCGCACATGTCACACGATTTACGTACGCCGATACATGCGATTTTGTCGCAGACACAATATCTGATAGGGTATGGAAAATTAGAGCCGGCTGAACTTGAACGTATAGGCGGTATTGAACATGCCGCTGAGCATTTATTGGTCATGATCAATGATCTGTTGGATCTGGCGCGAATCGATTCTGGAAAATTTGAACCTGCACTTGAAACAGTAGAGGCATCATCCCTGTTTGAAATTATCGAAGATGTCTGCAACCTTCTTTCACCGCTTGCGGAACAGAAGGAGCTCAAGATGTCATGGTCAGAGCAAATCCCAAAAGGCTCGGTTGTCGTTGATAAACGTCTGTTCCGACAAATTGTGCTGAATCTGCTTTCAAATGCGATTAAATATACCGATAGAGGAAGTGTATCGTGCAGATTGGAAAAAAATGAAGGAAATATTTGTTTGCTGGTACAGGATACGGGAAGAGGGATTGAACCGGCATCAATCACTCAGATATTTGAACCGTTTGTGCAGTCTGAAGTTAACGACGGCTCCAGAGGAAGTGGCCTGGGCTTGCCACTGAGTAAGCGGTTTGGAAAACTTTTCGGTGCCGAACTGCAGCTTTTCAGCGATGGAATAGGCAATGGGACTGTCGCCAGACTCTGCTTCACCACTCTGTAGGGCAGGCGTTGAGAGTCCGCAGATCCTAAAAGAGGCGCTTTATGGGTGCTTGATTGTATATCCTACTCCGCGTATGGACTGGATCAGTTCCGGCCGGTCGAGTTTCTTTCTGATATTGCGGATATGGACATCGATAAGATTGCTGACCGAAATGCGATCGAAATCTTTGGCAATGTGCTCATTGAGCTGAAACCGTGTCAGGACAATGTTCTGATGCTGCATCAGAAGCGTCAGCAGGTCGAACTCCGCTGCACTAAGCTTGACCGGTTCGCCGTCTACGGTTACTTCACGGGCGATGATGTCCAGGGTGACGTCGCCGGCCTTGATCTTGGAGCTTTTCACAGGGGCGTCCCGGCGCAGCAGGGCGCGAACGCGGGCGAGCAGTTCTATGCTTGAATGCGGTTTACAAAGATAGTCGTCTGCACCGACATTGAGGGCATGGACGCGATCATCGACAGTAATATTGGCTGAAAGTACCAGCACGGGTATGGCAACTTTTTGTTCACGCCAGGAGCGCAACAACGTGATGCCGTCGCCGTCAGGAAGGTTCCAGTCAAGCAATACCAGATCGAAATTTCGTTCTTCCATGGCATCTTTTGCTTCGGCGACACTGCCCGCCCTGAAGGTTTGATAAGCTTCTTGGTGTAGGGTTTCTTCGAGTTGTTTGGCTACGATGGCTTCATCTTCGACGATCAGAATGTCCAACTTAAAAACCTTTGATAGTGAGGAGTTTTGCAATGATTATACCGCCAAATAGTAACTCTTCATCAAACTTTCATCGTTCGTTCACGCAATCTTCATTTAAATACCTAATAATACACTTTTAGAAATTCTTATCAAGGAGTATAAGATGATACGAATAAGTCATCTCCCGGTGATGGCCGGTTTGGGCCTGGCGCTCTGGCTGACGGGATGCGGTGGTGGTGGCACGCAAAGTGACAGCATCGGCCTTGTGGGCTTTTTACGCGATTCCGCTGTAGAAGGCAGCCATTATTTCGGTTCGCTTGGTTCATCGGGGAAAACTGACGCGCAGGGACGGTTTTTATTTCAAAAGGGAGAAACATTGACCTTTACGTTGGGCAAAATGCCTTTGGGCTCTGTCACACTGCCGCAAAGCGCCGACGGCAGTGTGATTACGCCGGTAGAACTCGTTAAAGGTTCCCTGCAAGCAGAGTACAGCGCGGAGGATATTAACGATGCGAGGGTAACGGCACTGCTGCAGGTGCTTCAGACCGCAGATGAGAATCAGGATCCAGAAGACGGTATTCAGATTTCCGAGATGGCAGCACAGCAGATTGATTTGGCGCTGGGTGACACTGCGGTGGTTTCAGCGGATCCTCAAGCGGTGGCTGAGGCGCTTGGTCGCCAGCTGGTAAGCAAAGATGCGGCTGTTGCTCATTTTGAAAAGACGGTCAAAGAACTTGGACGTGAACAAGTGACGGCGGAACTGCAAAATGATGACAGTAAATCAAGCGTGTCCGAATCCGAGATGTCCAGTTCCGGCAACAATGTCTCCGAATCAAGCAGTTCGGAGACCGAAGGTGATTCAAAAGAGCAAAAAAGTGAAAATTCGTCCAGCAGCAGCGTTGGTACGGAAGCGAAAAGCGAAAGTTCAAATAGCAGTGAAATTGAGGCTGGGGAAGACTCAGAGCTACCTGTATCAACTGAAACGGACGAAACGTATCAATCTTCCAAATCATCCGACACAAGCAGTTCGGAGACCGATGATGATCAGGAACAGACAAAGAGTGAAAGTTCAAGCAGCAGTAAAGCGGACGACGCTTCAGCATCATCTGAATCTTCAAAATCTTCTGAATGGTCCGAATCCAGCAGTTCAAGCAGTTCTTCATCGTCGCAGGGAACCGGCGACTTCGCCGCCTCCGGTGCTTACACCCTTCTGGCCTGGAACGACCTGGGAATGCACTGCATGGACGGACGGGACTTCTCGGTCTTCTCCATCCTGCCGCCGTACAACACCCTCAACGCCCAGCTGATCAAAAAAGCGGGCACGTCGAACAAGCATGTGAGCTCGGGCGTGACCATCACCTACAAGGCGGCCCCGTCACTGAGTGGCAAATACAACACCACGAACCTGCTTGATAGCGCCAACAACCCCAAGACCAACTTCTGGGATTTCGTCGGCACGCTGTTTGGCACTGTCCCGGCACCCGATAGGGGACTCACCGGCAACCATACGCCGGAAATGACGGAACATGCACTGGCCTACAACACGGATCACCGCTGGTGGGAGGCGACAGGACTTCCGATTACGCCTTACAACGACGACGGCAGCAAGAACTACTACCCCATGGTCGACGTCACCGCCAAAGACGCTTCGGGCAACCTGCTGGCGACGACCCGGGTCGTGCTGCCCGTGAGCGATGAGATGGACTGCCGCGCCTGCCACGGCTCGACGAGCGGATACGCCGATGCGAAACCTGCCACGGGCTGGGAGAACGACGCCGATGCAGAAAAAGACTTCAAGTACAACATCCTGCGGCTGCATGATGAAAAGTTCCCCACAGCGGTCTCCGATCATCAGGCCGCGCTCAAGGCGGCGGGCTACAACGGCTACGGCGATGCCGGGCTCTACGCCAGCGCCAAAAACGGCAACCCCGTGCTCTGCGCCACCTGCCACGCCAGCAATGCATTACCGGGCACCGGCATCGCGGGCATCAAGCCGCTCACCGAGTCGCTGCACAGTCTGCATGCCAACGTGACCGACCCGACTAACGGGCAGACACTGAATGCCTCGACCAATCGCAGCGCCTGCTACCGCTGCCACCCGGGGGCGACGACCAAGTGCCTGCGCGGGGCGATGGGCAAACAGAGCGATATCCAGTGCCAGAGCTGTCACGGTTCCATGAGTGCCGTCGGGGCGCACGGACGCAAAGGATGGCTGGATGAGCCCAACTGTCAGGCGTGCCACCAGGACGGAAAACGCTACACGACGGCGGTGACGAATGCACAGGCGGGTACCCTGCGCGCGGCGCTCGATACACGATTTTCGACCAATCCGAATACCCCGTCGACGGGCGTAAGTCTCTATCACTACAGTACCGGACACGGCAAGATGCAGTGTTCCGCCTGCCACGGTTCGACCCATGCTATCTACCCAAGCAGCCACGAAGAGGACAACCTGCAAAGCATTGCGGTGCAGGGACACAGCGGTACCATTGCCGAGTGTACGGCTTGTCATGACACCGTACCGAATACCATAAGCGGCGGACCGCACGGCATGCACAGTGTCGGCCAGTATTGGGTCAACGAGCATAAGCACGAGGCGGAACACAACCGGGCGCAGTGCAAAAGCTGTCATGGTTCGGATTATCGCGGCAGTGTGCTCTCCAAAACCTTCTCTGCACGGAGTTTCAAAACGGAATCGGGCACCGAAAACTTCGTGGCCGGCCATGAGGTCAGCTGTTACGACTGCCACAACGGGCCAAGCGGGGATTGATTCCTGCTCGGCCCGTTATGCCGCCCTTTAATAATACTTTTAGCTTTTTTTAAGTAATATACGCCTCCACTTTACCGTTTTGAACACAATAAAGTTGAGTATTTACATCTGTTTTTACCAAAGCAGCTGCAAGTATTGGCAGGGGCCCAAGCCCCGCCTGAAACGGGCAAAGCGACCTGGTTATTATCGTGAGCTTTCCGTCATGGCGGAAAGCTGAACCCGTTGAGCGCGTTTGTGCGGTCAACGCAGCATAAAAAAGGGCATACAATGAAAGTACGTTCTTCCGTAAAGAAGATGTGTGATGACTGTAA
>JANTHE010000050.1 GCA_024762585.1 Sulfuricurvum sp.
TACAGATGTTACGACAAAATCGGAGACCGCTCCAAAAAAAACACCTGCAACCACTACCTGGACAATAAGGGGAAAATCAAGTTCGACATTTTGAATGAAATGGACATTGTAGTAGGTGTAGTCTATCCCCATAAACTGCGCAGTAGTGTAGGCGGCAAAACCGGCGATAAACGAGGGGAGCAGCACATCATACATGATAACGCCGATCACCAGTACTTCTACACCGAAAATCGCCCCGGCGATCGGTGTGCCGAATACCGTCGCAAACCCCGCACTGATCCCACAAATCACCAGACGTTTGCGATCCTTTTTACTGAACTTTAACAGGGATGACAGCCAGGATGCCGCTCCGGCACCGATCTGGGCACCCGGACCTTCTTTGCCCACAGACCCACCCGCGAAAATCGTGAGCACCGTCGCTGCAATTTTGACCGGAATAACCGCCACATCGATCTTGCCATCACGTTTATGGACCGCTTCGATCACTTTTTCGGTTCCATGGCCTTTGGCATTCGGTGCAAACGTACGGACCAGCCAAACCGTCAGCAGCAAGGCTAGCGGGAGCAAAAAATAATAGGGGAATCCAAGCGAGGCCCTGCTGGTTTCTGAAAAGTGGAGCGCCATTAAAAAGTAACTGACAATGATTCCGATGATCACCCCGACGACCGAAGAGAGAATCAACCATTTCGACACGCTGAGAAAAATGGCGATCTGCTCAGTTATATGCTTTTTAATCCCACTCTCCTGTCTGTGTTATTTTGATTTTGGACGAAATGCTTTAATAACCGCCTCGTCCGTCTCGAGATACGGTCCGCCGATCAAGTCGATACAGTACGGCACCGCCGGAAAGACAGCGTCAAGGCATTCGCGAATTGATTTCGGTTTTCCCGGCAGATTGATGATGAGCGATTGGCCGCGGATACCGGCGGTCTGGCGCGAAAGAATGGCGGTCGGCACATACTGCAGGCTCACCTGCCGCATCAGTTCGCCGAATCCCGGCATCATTTTGTCGCAGACATTTTCTGTCGCTTCTGGCGTCACATCACGTGGGGCCGGGCCCGTGCCGCCTGTCGTCACGACCAGGCAGCATCCGGCATCGTCGCACAGCTCCTGCATTGTCTTCTCGATAACCTCCTGTTCATCGGGGATGCAGCGATATTCGATTGCAAATTTGCTGATAAGATATTCCTCCATCGTTTCTTGAATCGCTATCCCGGAAATGTCTTCATAAATCCCGGCACTTGCGCGATCCGATGCCGTGATCACTCCAATCTTTATATTACTCATACTCTTCTCCTAAAAAATGGTTTGCATTCTTGATCGTATAAACCGTAGCATACGGCACAAAATAATGCCGCGCCGCCTCGGAATCGATGACAGCATCTTTTTCGCCCAGGTAAACCTCGATTCTGACTCCGCGTTCCCTGAGCGTTAGCAGCAGGGATTCGGACCACGGATAGTACAGCAGTGTTTCCAGCGCGCCGATGCCGTCATCTGCCGTTTCGACATTTTTAACCGGATACGGCGCAAAACAGCTCTCGATAAAACGCGACAGGTATGCAGTGCTGTTTCGGCGGTATGCCTTGAGCTGCAACTTCCTGAACGCTTCTGTTTTATTGCAAAAATATGCCGGTGAAAAGAGCTGAAGGCGTTCGATTCGCTGAGAACTTTTCATGGCAAATTCCAACGCTTTGATCGCGCCGTAACTGAACCCGGCAACGGTATAAGCGTCCTCTTTGAGCCACGGCGCAAAACAGCCCGATTCGTTTCTGAGTGAAAACCCGCTATAAAAGTGCATCGATTTTTGTTTTTATCTCATTTTTAGAAATGCTTTCGCGCTCCATTAAAATAGCCGCAATAGAGTCGATGACAGCTGTATTTCCTTCAAGCAGGCCTTTCGTCTCGGTTTCCAGTCGATCTAGCAGTAACGCCAAAGCATCGCCGGATGGCAGTAACGAATCGCCCATGCCATATTCAAACAGCATCGCCCTGGCCAGTTTCACGGCAGCCGTCAGATCCTCTTTGGCGCTGGAAGCATGCTCGTTGTAACGTAATTCACACATCATCTTTCCGGCGAGCAGCAGTCGTATATGCGCTTCGATCTCATGGCGCATCAGCGGCTCGGACAGTGCGGGTCGAATACTCTCTGAACCGAGCATGACCTTTTCAAACGGCAAATCGTACCAGGTGGCAGTGACCGCCTTGGCGGCAAGATACGTCGCACGGCACTGCTTTTGTTCTTCGTTGAGAATCGGCAGTCGCTTTTTCCCATACGCAACCTTGTCCTTGACCGCAGCAATGTCTTCCATTCTCACATCCATCTGCTTGTTCCGAAGCGAATGCAGCGCCGCCTCATTAATCAACGCTGCCAAAGCGGCACCATTGAAGCCCACGGTGATTTTTGCAATCTCGGCTGCACTGACATTATGCGGAATTTTTTCGAGGTATTTTGCTGCAATCGCTTCGCGTTCCGACGGAGACGGCAGGTCGACAAAAATACGCCGGTCAAACCGACCTGCACGCAGCAGGGCCGGATCCAGCACCTCAAATTTGTTGGTCGCCGCGATCACAATAATGCCGCTCGAATCGGTAAAGCCGTCCATTTCGGTCAAGAGCTGATTGAGTGTTGCTTCACGCTCTTCATTACTGCTGCCGTCGCGGGCTTTTCCGACTGCATCTATTTCATCGATAAAGATAATTGCAGGTGCATTGGCACTGGCCGCCTTAAACAGTTCGCTGACGCGCTTGGCGCCCATTCCGACATAAATATGTACAAACGAAGATGCGCTTTGATAATAAAAAGGTGCATTCGCTTCTGCGGCTACCGCTTTGGCAATCATGGTCTTCCCCACGCCCGGCGGCCCCACCAGCAAGACCCCTTTTGGCAAGCGTGCCCCAAAATGACGATAACGCTGCGGATTTTTAAGAAAATCAATGATCTCCTCGAGCTCTTCCTTGACATCACTGATACCGCCGATATCGTCAAAGGTAACATCTGATACAACCGGCTGTACACTATTAACTGCATCATCAGAGCCTACCTGTACCCCCATCTTTTCGCCTCCCGATGAGAGACGATGCTTCATCCAGTACCGGATCGTTAAAGAGAGTACGCCCGTCACAAGCACAAAGAGTAAGACTGCAATCACTACACCGCCGCCCTCCTCTGTATCAACAGGCACTTCGGAAAAAGTTCCCTTGGGCACCTGAGACTTTGCAATACTGTAGTAGGCATCATCTGTTCGCAATAAATAGACATCTGCTTTTTCCACCACCTCTTTCACCAGGCCACGATCCAAAATTTTCGACAGTTCCGCAGTACTGATAGGACTGGAATTACCTCGCACGAACGCGAAAGTTGTCAGCAGAATCAAAATGACTGCCGATGCGGCGACAATCCATTTTGCCTTATCCGATGACTGCATAGTTATGCTCCGCACCTACCGATGCCTCATCAATGGTGATCCAGTTGCCTTCAAGATCATGCCGGCTGCTCACCACAATTTTGTTGTAGTACTGATCATATCCCTGAAAAAAGCCATCCTCCGTCACAGACTCAATAAGCACATCCAGACGGGTATGGTTCTTTATTCGAAACGCTCTGTTTTTTTGAGAAATCAGGCCGGTAAGTTTTGAAAGGCGCTCTTTGGCGATTGTACCGTTGACTTCAGGCTTCATGATTGCAGAGGGCGTCCCGTCACGCTTTGAATAGGTAAAAGCGTGTATGTGCGTCAGAGGCAACTGGCGCAGGTGTTCCCAGGCCTCACTCCAACACTCTTCGCTCTCCCCCGGATGTCCCACGATAAAATCGGTACCGAGCGCAAACCCTTTCTCCGAAAGCATCGTAAACAACTTGAGATCCTCTTCAAATTTATTGCGTCGGTTCATCAGCTTCAGCATCGCTTTTGACGTATGTTGAAGTGCAATATGCAGGTGACGCTCCAGCCACGGCTCCTTCAGAACCTCCAAGAACTCCTCCGTAATCTGTACCGGCTCGAGCGATCCCAGACGAATGCGACGTACACCGCGAATCATGCTCATCTTCTTCATAAGCGATGCGATATTACGCCGTTCGCCCTGACCATAGCTGCCGATATTGGTTCCTGTAAGGATAAACTCTCCAAAACCGTTTCCGGCAAGACGATAAACCTGCTCCAAAATAACCGATTCGTCAATACTGCGTGCATCCCCCCGCACAAATGGAATAATGCAGTAACTGCACCGGAAGCTGCACCCCTCCTGAATTTTAATAAACGCACGGCTTTTACCAATAAAATTCTCTACCACACTGTTATCGATAAAATCGAGATCCCCCAACTCATAAAAGCGCGAAGTGCGCTTTAAGAGGTCGTTGATTTTACTTTTTTCAGATTGTCCGAATACCCCTTGTACTTTTCCGGCCTCAAACAGTGATTGCCCTTTGGTATGTGCACCGCATCCTGTCAACATGACTGTTTTGCCGTGCTTTTGCTGCGCGGAAACATAGCCTCTGACACCGCTGTCGGCACCATTGGTGACGGTGCAGGAGTTGACGATGACAATGTCGGCAGCCTGCTCATCGTCAGTGATATCAAAATCTTCCAGTCGCTCCATCATGACCTGCGAATCAAAAATGTTCGTACGGCAGCCGAAGGTCTTGAAATATACTTTTGTTTTCACACCGGATCGCTTTCATCTTCGGGCAGACGCGGTTGGGGCAGCGGCTCGTTCTGAAGACGAAGCCGTTGAGTCGGATAGGCAATGGTGATGTCCTCTTCGTTTCCGAATGCATCGAGTATTTCCATTGATATGGTGCTCCGCAGGGTCAGTGTGGCATAGGCATTGGTCAGATACCATGCACTGATACGCACGCCGTTCTCTTCCGCAAAGGCATAGATTCTCGGCTCTACATTGGTGTTTTTCAGATTGTACCGGCTGCGGAGTTTGTTGAGCTGCTGACGCGTAATGTCTGTATAGCCTTTGGCGTATTTGCGCGTAATCTCTTTTGCGATGTGTGCCGCTTTTTTATGGTTGGAGTCAAAGGTCACTGTAATGTCGATTCCGTCCCAAACGGTTTTTAGCGAGACGTGCGTATAATTGGCGATCATCTCGGTGAAGATGTAGTTGTTGGGAATAAAAATAACCCGTCCGGCCCGGCGGTTGTGGGTATAGGTTGTCAGAGTAATGTCTTCGAGGATAGTAATACGCAGCAAAGAGATATCCAGCACATCCCCAACATACTGCTTGCCGTCTTTATCCACACGCACCCGGTCTCCGACATGGATGGAGCCTCCAAAAACAATGACAAGCCATCCGAGCATGCTCATAAACCAGTCTTTCATGGCAATGGCGATACCCGCAGAGGCAAACCCGAGCACGGTCACCACATAACTGACATTTTCGATGTAGTTGAACAGCAATACCATAAGAATCAGGGTCACATTAACGAATGTAATCACCTTGTTCGCCATATAGAAGCGTTCATTGTCACTGATATACTTCTTGGCAATCTGCTTCATGACAAAGAAGAAAATCAGTAAAAACAGAATAATCGCACCAATATTCGCCAGCTTGATCAGCTGTTCTTCTATGGCCTTGTTAATTTTTAACTCAATCTCTTCAATCCGCTTGGCATAGACGTTTCCCGTATCCTTCAGAGTCGAATATGCTGTCTGATATTTTTCAATCTTTGCATCAAGTGCGGCAATCTTTTCTTTGTAGGAGCCGATATCATCAATAACAGCCAGCTGCGACAACAACTGTCGCTGATTCAGCAGCAGCTGCAAATAACGCTTTAGCTCTTCTCCGCGTTTAAGGTATTCGTTTAACTGCTGACGCATTTTTTTGTTAAATGAGAAACCTGAAAATATATCAAGAGGATTACGAATAACTGGCTGCTCACCAATCTCCTGGGGCTGCAAAAGATCGGCAAACGGAGATGCGGAGTGCGACTGAAGCAGATTAAGCTGATTGGTCATAATCCTCTGTTTGGCCATGAGTGCATCCAACTCTTCGCTGCGCTTCCCTGATGCACTCGTTTTCTTTAATTTGTCAATTCGTTTTTGCAGTGAAGACAACTCTTTCTTGACATCCAGATAAGTCAAATAGGCCGTATAGCTCTTTTGCCATATATTGCTTCTGTCAATTTCACTCTGCAGCTCTGCATTTTGCTGATTCAGTTCATTAATACGTGTCAGACGTGCATCGGAAAGATGATTTATGCGCTGCTGTATTTTTGAAATCGTATCCAGCATATTGGATAATTTTATTAACTTTTTTTGCAAAGACGCACTCTTGGACGTCTTGGATTCAAGCTCCAATCTATCGGCAAGCGCTTTTTGCTGCTGATACAATTTTTTACTCAGGGCATCGAGCGATTCAGCACTTTTTTCATACCGTTCATACATGGTATTATGTACGGAAAGATTCTCACTGTTTGGTGAAAGATAGTATTCAACCGCACTGATCGTGGAAGAGTCTATGTTGTTCAGTGCTACTTTAAGTTTCTGTTGTTCTTTTTCCAGTTTTTTTCTGCTGGCAGGATCTTTAACCATTTCCGGGTTTTGCAGATTCTGTTCAATCGATGCCAGTTTGTTCTGATACTTTTTGTAGATGATATATGTGGAGATTATATTGTACCAATCATCTGTGTCCAGTTTCGGCCCCGGCACGTTCAACGTACTCTGACCAACATGCTGTTTATTTAAAGAAATGGTTTTGTTGCTTTCAGGAGAGTGTACCTGCTTTGCGTCATTCGCTACAGCAGTTGACACCCACCCGGTCAGCAGAAGAAAAAAAACAAGAGTCCGTTTCATTCTTCTGCTCCAGCGAATGTTTCCAGTACCGCCATAACATCTGTTTTGGGGATATCATCGCTGATCTCCACGCCGCCGATATGCACAGGAATAATGAAAGTAATGCTGCTGTCACCGCTCTTTTTATCAAGAAAGAATGTCTCGTAAAATCGCTTCGTATCGCCAATTTTATACGCAACCGGCAGATCATACTTTAGCAAAAGAGATTCAATTCTATCTGCTTCTGATGCCTCCATTTTACCAAGGCGCATTGCCAATCTGTTAGCCATGACCATACCAATGGCAACGGACTCACCGTGCAAATAGGTCGTATAGTTTGTTTCATTCTCAATCACATGGCCGAAAGTATGTCCATAATTCAATGCAGCGCGCAGCCCCCGCTCTTTTTCATCTTGAGCCACGACATCAGCCTTTGTGCGTACTGATTTGGCGACTGCTTCTGCAAGCACCGCATCTTGCGTCAGATCGGCAGATTCGAGCCATGTGAAAAATTCGGCATCAAATGTCACCGCCATCTTTATAATCTCTGCGATCCCCGCAGAAAACTCCCGTGCCGGAAGTGTTTTTAGAAAATGCGGGTCCGCATAGACTGCACGCGGCTGATGAAAGGCCCCTATCAGATTTTTGCCATAAGCATTGTTAATGCCTGTCTTTCCTCCCACGCTTGCATCGACTTGAGAGAGCAGCGTCGTCGGAACCTGCACAAAATCTATCCCGCGTTGAAAAATGCTGGCAGCAAACCCGGTCATATCTCCAATGACCCCGCCGCCGAATGCAACCAGCACCGAACTTCGGTTGAATCGTGCTTCAAACAATGCATTCAGAACCGTCTCAATGCTTTCCCAGTTTTTATACTGCTCACCGTCAGGAAGCGTAACAATCTCAATCGCAGGTGCTTCAAGACGCTCAAGCAGATAAGAAAGATGCAGCTGCGAAACGGTCGGGTTGGTGACAACCGCAACTTTAGTATCGAATACCAGCGTCGGAAGCGGATCAATATGGATTTGATAGGAGTGGTCAACAGACTTTTTGAGGTCGATATCTACAGTCATTTATATTCCGGTTGAAATTTGATGACTTATAATACTTAAAGGAAGCTTTCAAGCATCTTTCAACACACTACAGTACCGGAACAAAAAGCTGATGGAAACGGTCGAGGTGAAAAGAGAGGCTCTGAACATCCGTAGAGAAAAATGTGAACATCGGCCGCTGAAGGACTGATTTTGTAAAAGGAAGGCAATGAATGAAATCATCCTTTTTATTGAGAGAACGGAGCGGATTCTCTTTTACCTCTTTGATCTCGACAGATTGCGAAAATATTGTCGCAAGATTTTCGTAATACTGTTCGATCTGTGTTTTATACGCATTGCTTTCTTGCTGATACTCAAGCAGTTCGATCCGCCATGCCATCTGCGAAGCCATATCGAATACCGTCGTTGTCACCTTTTCAAAATCTTCGGATTCGGCCAGGATCATAACAGCGCGCTTGATATTGTGCATCTGTCCCTGCGCGATTTTGAACACCGGCACTTTCATATCATACAAAACATCTCTTACCGATTCAATGCCAAAGAGTTTCCGCGAAACAATGAGCAGACCGGCATGAAAATGTCGCTTGTCATTGTTCAGTAAATACTCACTGCTCCTCTCATCATAATCAATTTCCACACTTACCGAATCGCTGCGAAGCGCTTTAATCTCTCGCAAAACCGCCGGATCCCCTGGATTGGCTATTCGGATATAAAGTTTTCTGCGAAGGCGCTCGCGGATATACAGTGCTTTTCGGACCATCGGACTGATATCGTCACCCCGATCGATACTCATATCGATGAAAAGATAAATATTGGTACCGAAAGGTGCTGGAAAATGACCAAGTTCTCGCTTGAAAGAGCGGTAGATGGAAATCAGAACTTCCGGCTCTCCCACCAGCAAAAGCAGGTCATTGGGATGAATCAGCGTGCGGTCATTGGGTAAAATCAATTTTCGGTCTCTGTATATACCGGCAATCCGCCATTGCGACTGCTCGATCGCACCGACATGACGATAGACATATGCGCTGCCAAACGGTACCAGCACTTCCATCACCTCACCCTCGCCGAGACCGACATTCTGGGCTATGACCGGCACGTTTGGCAGATAATCTATGAGCCGGGCGGAGAGCTGATCGTTGACATCGATGGTGATGGTATGGACATCATCAATTTTAAGGTCCCACTGATCGAGTAAAATAACGCGCACTGAGGGTTTGTCCCTGCGGATGTTTTCCAGTGTATGGATCACATCCGCCCGATTCTGCATGACAAGCATCACCTGAATAAAATCCATTTTCAGTACATTGCTGAGTTTGTACTGGCTGGTCGGATCAAAGGTAAAAAACTTGAAGCGATCCGGACCCGCATTTTCATACTCACGCGCTCGGGTCTGAATGACATAATAGAGGTTATCTTTAGAGTAGGTGTCAATGGCGCGCTCAATCAGGTGTTCGCCGATGGTACAGTCGGTGATGATCAAAATTTTCTTCAAGCAGTGCACCTTCGATATAAATGGCAGACATTGTAGCATATTACTCCACCATCAAATTTTTGCTTATTTGGGTGGTGGAGTAATCAAGCCCTGATGCGTTACACTTTCAACTATTAACTTCTGGATCCCCACAGGGGTGTCCTCTTTTGGATCTTCATGAAATTTACGCTTGAAAATACAAGCGGCCAAGCGCGGGCCTGCACGATCGAAACTGCGCATTCCCTCATTGAAACACCTGTCTTTATGCCGGTCGGAACCGTCGGCAGTGTCAAGGCGCTCGATATGCATGACATGGATGAACTGCTCGGGGCAAAAATCATACTGGCCAATACATACCACATGTACCTGCGGCCGGATGATACTACCGTTGCCGCACTGGGAGGTCTGCATAAATTTACGACCTATCCGCACAGTTTTCTGACCGACAGCGGCGGGTTTCAGGCATTCAGCCTCAGCGACATCTCGAAAGCCGATGAAAATGGCATTGAGTTCCGAAGCCATATCGACGGATCGAAACACTATTTTACACCAGAAAAAGTTCTTGATATCCAGTACAACCTTAATTCGGACATTATGATGATCCTCGACGATCTGGTCGCCCTGCCCGCTACCCAGGAGCGCATCGCTCTCTCCATCGACCGCACGACGCAGTGGGCGAAGCGCTCCATCGATTACCATCGCAAACAGCAGCAAGAAGGCATTGGGGTGCATCAAAACATCTTTGCCATCATTCAGGGCGGCACCGACAAGGCATTTCGTACGAAATCGGCCACCGAACTCTGTGCTCTCGATTACGACGGCTTCGCCATCGGCGGCCTCTCCGTCGGGGAATCCAATGAAGAGATGTACGAAACCGTAGCGCACACCATACAATATATGCCTCAAGACAAACCGCGCTATCTGATGGGTGTCGGTACGCCGGAGGACCTGATCGAGAATATCGACCTGGGCGTAGATATGTTCGATTGCGTCATGCCGACGCGAAACGCCCGAAATGCCACCCTCTTTACCAGTTTCGGAAAAATCAACATCAAGGCAGCCAGATACAAACTCGACACGTCGCCGATTGACCCGGAGTGCACCTGCTACACCTGCCAGCGCTACTCACGAGCCTACCTGAATCATCTTTACCGCGCCAAAGAACTCACCTACTTCCGGCTCGCATCCATCCATAATGTTCACTACTATTTAACCCTGATGAAACAGGCACGGGCAGCGATTATGCAAAACCGATACAGTGCATTCAAATCCGAGTTTTATGAAAAAAGACGTCAATAAGCAGCATCGGACTCTTAAGGGCACCTCTAAAAAACAGTTTAATCGAAATCCTCTTCAACGGCAACCTTGCCCGTAAGCTGTCTCCACCAAACCGGGAACATCA
>JANTHE010000051.1 GCA_024762585.1 Sulfuricurvum sp.
TATCTACCGGCCCAAAACCGCCCTCTCCGTCAAAGCGGAATATCGTCACCGCGAGCGCAACAGTCAGTTTGCACAGCAAAGCGACGAGGCTCTTTTGACGTTTTCGGTGCTGTTTTGACCATGAGAACAGTGACGCTGCTGCTGCTCGCCCTGAGGCTGATGGGTGGTTCATGGAGCGTGGTCTGCATGAAGATGGACGGGGCTGTCATTACACCGGAGCAAGTGAAAAACATTTACTACAAAACCGTGACACAACTCAATACGCACTCGCTTCTGCCGCTGAATTTACCGGCGGCGGCTCCGGCCAGATCGGCATTTTTGCAGCAAGTGCTGGGGGTCGATTTTCAGACGTGGGATGCCTACTATGATGAGCGGCACTTTGAAGGAATCCCGCCCCCGAAGGTGGTGCCTTCGGCCGAAGCAATGAAACGATTTTTGCATAACATGCAAGGTGCGGTGGGGTATCTGCCCAGCGAGAGCGTGGATGCGTCGATGACGGAGATTATGCGGTTTGAAGTGGCGGTACCATGAAACTCTCCATTTCGGTACGTATTTTTCTGGCACTCTTTTTCGTGGGACTGGTCCCGTTTTACGGCTTGCTCTATTTCATGTATCTCAACAGCAGCGATCGCCTGCGGCATCTCCTGCACATCGAGCAGCAAAAACGTGTCGATGCCGTCAGTATCATGGTGCAGCAGGACATCGACGTTTTGAAAAGAGAGTCAGCGTTTCTCGCGGCAATTCCGCTGATGGACGACCTGATCAGCGACGATATCGACCACCGCATCGACCATCTGCTCGCTCTGAAGCAGGCCGTATACAAGCTGCATACGAAGCTGCGTGTACAAGGGCTGAAAAAGGTGGTTGCCGAAACGGACGGGTTTGAACGTTTTTTGGGAAGGGGGCTGCTGTTCGAGCACAAAATCTTTGCAAGTTTCAAACCAAAATGGCAGATAGGAACGATTGCCATCCTGCTCCCGTTCGCATCGCTTGAGCACTACTTCGCCACAAGAGAAGATGCCTGGTGTGTCCGTTTCAAGAACGCCGGTGTCGCGGGAGAGTGCAGCGCCGCGGATGACCGCCATATTGTCGTGGCGGGGAATGCCATGGCAAACGGGCTGCAGATCACCATGTATATGCAAAAGCAAAAATATGAACAGCCGCTGGAGGTGCTGAAGACGCAACTGCTGCTCATTGGCCTGTTCAGTCTGCTGGCGCTGCTGGTCCTGTTTGTGTTTGTCGGCAGGATTGTTTCGCGTCCCATCGCGCAGAACATACGCCTGAAGCAGCAAAAGCTCGAGCTGCTTGAAGCCGCCCGGCAGGCGGCGGAAGCGAAAAGCCGGTTTACCTCGATGATGTCGCATGAGCTGCGCACCCCGCTTCACAGCATCATCGGGTTTTCGCAGTATTTGAGCGAGGAGCGTCTGGTCGACAGGGAATTCGAACGAATCCCAAAGCGGATCGAATCATCGGGCAAGGAGCTGTTGGCGTTGATTAACCATATGCTGGATTTCGCAAAAGCGGAACAAAGTGTCATGGAAATGAAGCCGGAATATGTCTTGTTGGACAAGCTTGCAGAGGAGGTCATGGAAACGCTGAAACCGCAGGCCGATGTCAAAGGACTATCCGTGTCATGTGACTGTGAGCGCGTTTCTGTCATGGCCGATCGCCGTATGCTCAAGGGCATTCTTGTCAATCTGGTCGCGAACGCCGTAAAATATACGCATGAAGGGTATGTCCGTATTGAGATTCGAAGGGAAAATGGGGTTCGTGTCAGCGTCAGGGACAGCGGAATCGGTATTCCCGCCGATCAGGCCGAATCACTTTTTGAGCCGTTTCAGCGCTTTAAGGGCAGTGAACAGATTCAGGGCAGCGGACTGGGGCTGGCGCTCTCGTATGCGTATGTGCAGCGCATGGGCGCACGGCTTTTTTATGTCGCACATCAAGAGGGCAGCGAATTTGTTGTCACATTTAAAGAGGAGGCTGCATGAGACTGCTGGTGGTTGAAGACGAACGCGCGCTTTCGGACAATATTTGTGCCGTTTTGAAGCAAAACAGGTATGATTGCGAACAGGCCTACGACGGCGAAGAGGCGCTCGATCGGCTCTATGAACAGCATTTCGATCTGGTGTTGCTCGATATCATGCTGCCGAAGATGGACGGCATCGAACTGATCCGATCGCTGCGCGAAGCCGACAACGACATAACGGTGCTCATGCTGAGCGCGCGCGACCGGATCGAAGACAAGGTGGCGGGACTGGATGCGGGAGCGGACGACTACCTTGCCAAACCCTTTTCAAATTTGGAGTTGCTGGCCAGAATCCGTTCGCTGCTGCGGCGCACCTCGGACGCCAACCGTTCGGAAATTCATTGCGGAAACCTGCTGCTGGATGAAAGAAAGCAGGCGGTTTACCTCAACGGGGATCTGCTTGAGATGACGGCGAAGGAGTACCGTATTCTCGAACTCTTCATGCATAACCAGAACACCACATTTACACGGCTGCAGTTGAGTGAATATCTTTGGGGAGAGGAGGGGCTGGAGCGTTCATCCAACGCCATCGATGCCCACATGAAGAATCTGCGCAAAAAAATCGGCCCGGAATATATTGAAACCATACGCGCTATCGGGTATGTCATGCGAAGGAGGCCGGCATGAATCATCCGGTACCACAGGATGAGCTCCATCGATTTTTAGGCGAATTTTTTCATGAAATCAAAACACCGCTGGCGATTATGCGCACGCACCTTGAATCTGAAGTCACCAATGAGGCACTTCCCTTTCCGCTTCGCAAAAAACTGGTTCAGGACGTTGAAGAGATTGCAAGGATTAATACGCTGCTCGAAGATATGAAACTGCTCCTGGGCATGGAAAAGCGTGTCCGGAAACATCGTTTTCAACCTGCGAGTCTGCTGGAAGTCGTCATGGAAGTCATCGAACGGCTGGAGCCGATCGCCTCGGCCAGAGGGCAGAAGCTGGTGCTGATCTGTCCGGAAAATTGTACTATTCTCATGGAGCGAAACAAAATGAAGCAGCTGTTTTACAATCTGATCGATAACGCGATAAAGTACAGCGGCGATTCCGGAGCAATCGAAGTGCTCATCCATTGCGAACCGAAGTGTGTGGAAGTCAAGGACCGGGGCTCCGGTATCCCCGAAGCCGCGGCGGACAGGATTTTTGATCCGTTCGTACGTGTCGACGAGACCGGTACGGAAGGCTCCGGCCTTGGTCTGGCCGTAGCCCGCGCCATCGCGAGGCTGCATGACGGAGAGCTCAGCTATGCGCCCAGGCCTGAAGGCGGTGCACTTTTTCGCGTCAGGTTCGGATGATGCCGCCGGCCAAAAAAGCGGTACTCGTCGTCGACGACGAAGCGAACAATATCGAGCTTGCCAGGGTCATCTTGAGCAAGGAGGGGTACGCGCTCTATTTTGCCGAAAACGGCGCCGAGGCGCTGGCGGTACTGCAAAGCGAACCGATCGACATCCTTGTACTGGATCTGATGCTGCCCGACATACCGGGTTTGGAAGTGCTGAAACGGCTGCATGCATCCTCAAGCGCTTCACGTCTTCGTACGATCATCGTCAGTGCGTTGAGCGACGACGAAACACGCGAGAAGGCAGCGGCGCTTCACGCAGACCGGTATCTTGTCAAGCCCTATGATATTATGACTCTCAAATCGCTGCTTCGGGAGATGGCATCATCTGTGCCGATGAACGATGATGAAGTCGAAGCGTTTCTGGATGCGGCGTTCCAGGCGCTGCTCGGACGCCTGGACGAGGAGACGGAAAAGGAGATAGCAAGGGCTTTTTTCGAACAGAACCCTTTGCCGCTCTCCATGACGGTTCAGCTGGCGTACCTCTCGCGCTTTCTTGAGCACGCCGGACGGATGGACAGTGGTGATTCTTGCAGTGTGACGCGTCGTCTGTTTACGCTCAAAGGCGACCCCGTCGACGATCTGCTTCAAGACCGCATCAACCGGATTGTGATCGGCTGGGAAGCTAAAGTGCGCGGTCTGGATGCCGAAGCGCTCTTTGAGAAGTCTGAACACTTTTTTTTGCATAAACCTTGAGAGGAGCGGTGCCCCTGCCGAGGCAATTAGACAGAAAATGAATAAACAAAACGGAACACCGCTCTTCTCAGGGTTTACAGCGCCGCGTATGCGGCGATGGTGTTACCTTACGGCAGCGTGGCAATGAAGGCACTGAGGTTATCGATCTCTTCATCACTGAGCCCCTGAGCCACATCGACCATGAAAGAACTTTTTCCTGCTCCGTCGTTTTTAAGATACGTCAGCAGCGCTTTAACGGTTTGGGCATCGTCGATTTCGGCGATGACCCGGCTGATACCAAGCGCCGGCGTCCTGCCGTCATCCCCGTGGCAGTTGTTGCAGCCTTTGAAAAAGCGTGTTTCGCCTTTGGCGACATCACCGATACTCTGTTTCGGCGGTTCGACACTGGTCGCATTGATCTCGATCAGATGCCATACCCCTTTGACCCAGTCGCCGTTGGTGTCACCCGCTGCGGTGTCGTTTGCAAAGTAGTAAAGCGGCTGCCCTTTGTAGGCGATCTGCTTGTCCTGTTCGGAACGATCGGCGTCGCGTTCAATAATCGTGAAATCTTTCGGATCGAGACCGGCAGGAATGCCATAGGTATCAGCGATATCGCCGACAGCATCGTAGAAGACCGGCCAGATCTGTTCGCACATGCCGTAGCAGTTGCTGACGTTGACGTCGTCATTATCAAACGTATAGAGGGCATTGCCTTCTTTGTCGGTCAGATAGGTCTGTTTGCGATTCCCGGCGGAAAGCTTCACTTCGTCGGTTTCGGTGAATCCTTTGAGCGGGTAGACCAGATGCCAGACCTGTTTGACATCGTCTCCTTTGACATCGCCGGGCTGTGCGTCTTTGGAAAAATAGTAAAGCGGATGCTGATAGTACGACGTATACGCTCCCGCCGTATCGAAATCGTCGCGAACCACCGGTGTCGTAAAGGCCGGCCAGGTCGCTTCGCACCCTTCGATGTTCGGACAGTTGCTCATACCGAGCGTGTCTTTGTCGAACGTGTAGAGGCTCATACCCGCTGTGTCGGTAAGGTAGCGGACCTCGCGTTGCAGGCTGGAGAGCCCGACGGACATGTTGGCGGGCAAACTGCTTACTGAACTGGTACTGGCAGTAGAACTGACGTTTGAAGCTGAACTGGAGCTATTGGCGTATCCGCCGTCGGAAGTACCGCCGCACCCACTAAAAAGTGCGATCCCCGCTGCCGCACAAACTGAAAATAACTTGCGTTTCATCAATCATCCTTTTGTTGATATACGACACTTTAGGATGGGTGTATGAATTGGATATGAATTTTTTTCTTGTTACTTTCCATTGGGTTTTTGCTACCCGCCATTTTCGTCCCGCCAATACAATGTCAACGTACCCAACGGTACCAAGACCATTTAAAAGGATGAACGATGTTACCACTGAAACATTATGCGGCGGCTGGACTGATCTTGCTGGGACTCGGAGGCAGCGCTCTGTACGCGCAGCCGATGATGCCGCAGCACCCGCGTGCCGGAATGCATAAGAACGAAGAGCGCCATCCGCTGGTAAAACTGCTGGAACAGCTCAATCTCAGCGAAGCGCAAAAAGCGGAGCTTGAAACCCTCAAGACGACGTTCGAGGCAGAGCGCAACGCGACCAGACCCGATCAGAACCGGGCGCAGGACCTCGCCGATGCCATCAGCGAAGAGGGGCTGGACGGCACACAGTTTTTACAGGTGGTTCAGGAGCGTTGCACCGCACGTGCTTCCGTTCGCGAGCAGCATCTGGTGAAGATACTTGACGTGTTGAGCGGGTCGCAGCGCCTGGAGCTCAAAGCACTGCTCGAATCGCAGGCGGACAACAGGCCGCACGAGGGTGAGGAAAATTAAGCGGCAATACATCACAATTGCCTAAATGTCCAAAAGAGGAGATGCGGATGCTCAGGGTGGCGATGATCGAGGACGATGCCGAGCTGGCGGAACTGATAACCGAGACGCTCGCAAAGCACAATATGGAACTGATCAACTATGATTCGCCTTCACTGGGTGTCAGTGCGCTGAAGTTCGAGGCGTTCGATCTGCTGATCCTCGATCTTTCCCTGCCCGAGATCGACGGGCTGGAGGTGTGCCGAACGGTACGGGAGTTCAGCGATATTCCCATCATCATCTCTTCGGCACGCTCGGATATGGAAGACAAAAGTGCCTGTTTTTATATGGGGGCGGATGATTACCTCCCCAAACCCTACGACGCCAAAGAGCTTGTACTGCGTATCCGCTCCGTGATGCGGCGGTATAAGAAAGAGCCGCTGCAGCCGCAGAAAAAGCCCATATTTGTCCATGACGAAGCACGGCACGAAATCCGCAAGCGCGAAGCGCTGCTTTTTCTTACCAATGCGGAGTACGGTATTCTCGCCTATTTTATCAAACGTGCCGGCTTTGCGCTCAGCCGTGAAGAGATTTTGAGCAATGTCGACGCCATCAGCTTCGAGAGTTCGCTCAAGAGCATCGATGTGCTCATAGGGCGTTTGCGTACGAAGATCGAGGAGGACCCGAAAAAACCACGCCATCTTATTTCGCTGCGCGGCATCGGGTACAAGTTGATCAATGAATAGCCACTCGCTTGTTGTTCGTATTCCCCTCTTTTTTCTCTTTCTTCTGGGCGTCGTCAATACGCTGTTTTACCTGCAGTACGGGGCGGAGCACTCTTTGGTGGTCGACCGTGCCATGACACGGCTGGATGAGAGCATGCGTTTGATGCGGATGAGCCATCAGGAGGGGCTGAACAAAGCTGAAGCCCGGAAGCGGCTGGAAGCGCTGATGCATGTCCGCCTGTTGCGTCCGGATGAGGCGGGAGAGCTGCAGGGGTGTACCCTGCTGCGCGAGCGTCCGGGGCTGGCGATATATGCCTGCGGCGACGAGGTAACCATTTTCGCGCATGACCCCCGCCGCGGCGCAGAGCATGTGCTGCGTTATACGGATGCGCAGCTGGGCGGAACACGGCTGCTTTGGTATGCGTTCGGCGTCAATCTGGCGGTGATGCTGTTCTACCTGTATGTGGTTCGCCGTCTGTGGCCGCTGCAGCGGCTGAAACGAACCATCGGTGATTTTGCCGGAGGCGATACGGCCGTCCGCGCGCGGATCGAAGGAGAAGACGAAATCGCGCAGGTGGCGAACGAGTTCGACCGAGCCATCGAAAAGATCGATGAACTTCAAAGTTCACGAAACCTCTTTTTGCGCAACATCATGCATGAACTGAAAACACCCATTGCAAAAGGCAGGCTGATCGCGGACCTGATCGAAGATGAGAAGAACGCGGAACGTTTGAAACAGATGTTCGCGCGATTCGAGTATCTGTTGTCCGAATTTGGCAAAATCGAGCGGGTCACCTCCGGCGATTTGCAGTTGAACCGAAAGCGTTTCCGCATGGTCGATATTGTCGACGACGCTTTGGACCTGCTCATGCTCGAGCGCGATGCCCTGCACCTAGAGGTGCGTGACGATGCATGGATCGAAGCCGATTTCGAGTTGATGTCGGCGGCGCTGAAAAACCTCATTGACAATGCCGTAAAGTACGGTACATCAACGCCGACCGTGACGATTGAGTATCATCGCGTTTCGGTGGCCTCAAAAGGTGAAATGATAGATAAGACATTGCTGGACCGGGTCTTCAAGCGCCAATTCGAAGCGAGCACGCGCGGGCTGGGGCTGGGGCTTTACATTACCAAAAGCATTGCGCAGAAGCATGGCTTTTCACTGGAGTATGAGCATGAAAACGGATGGAATTATTTCAGTATCCGTTTTGAGCGGTTCCCGAAAAGGACAAAAGAAAGATAGCATTAGAAATGGTTATTATTTCCGGTAGACGTCTCGACGATGCCCGACTTTGACGACATATATGATCAGTTCGCTATCTTCAATCTTATAGAGAATCCTGTAGTTGCCTGCACGAAGACGATATTTTTCATCCCCGCTGAGTTTTTTGCATCCCGGAGGTCTGGGATCATCAGATAAGCCCTGAATTTTTTCAACGATGCGTACAAGATCGTTTTGCGGTAAAGCGGCGATCTCTTTCGCCGCGGATTTTTTGATTTCGATGTTGTAGGACACTTTTAAAGTTTTCCATCTGCTTCAAGTTGTTTCAAAAAAACCTCAAAACCGATTGTCTCCTCGTTTTCGCGCTCGGCAAACGTTTTTAGATCTTCACTGTCCTCTTTAAACGCGTCGCGTACAACCTCTTCGATCAGCGTCGAAACCGATGTGGAGACCTCGACCGACTTCAACTTAAGGAGTTTGAGTAGATCTTCATCCAAAGAGATGGTAGTGCGTACAGACATAAGGCAATCCTTGTTTGTTCTCATTATAGCATACTGATGTAATGATGCATATATTATTAAGCGGAAACTACCTGCCCTTAAAGCAGCGACCGCCGGAACTTCAGCATACTGAGCACGATAAAAAGCACCGCAAACCCGCCCAGCGCGGCGTAGGCGTGCCAAAGATCGACGATGTGGGTGTGCTTGATGAGCAGGCCGCGGATGATCTCGACGAAGTAGGTGAAGGGAATAGCGTAGCTGAGCGGCCGGATGTAATCCGGCAGCGCCTCGAGCGGGAAGATAAACCCGCTGAGCAGGATGGAGGGGACAATGATGAAGATGGCGATGAACATCGCCTGCTGCTGGGTCTGCGACAGCAGGGAGATCAGCAGCCCCAGCGAGATCATTACGGCGACATAGACCATGGCCAGCAGGGCGAGGTAGAGGTGCGATGCGGGCGCGGGCAGCTCGAACAGCAGCCACCCCAGCCCTAAGATAAGGTAGAAATCGATGAAAGCGATGACGATGTAGGGAATGAGTTTTCCAAAGACAAAGGCCGCTTTGCCAATAGGGGTGACCAGCAGCTGTTCGAGCGTCTGCTTCTCCCGCTCGCGCACGACCGTGATGCCGGTGAGGATCAGCGCGATCTGCATGATGAGCACGCCGACGATGCCCGGCAGGAAGAACCACGTCTCTTTTTCGTCGGGGTTGAAGAGTACGACGGTGTCCATGACGAAAGGATCTTTCGCGATGACCGTCGGCGGGGCGTCTTCATCGAGGAAGTACATGTCGTTCGTTACCCCCTCGTCCGTGGCGGCGCTGGAGTTGTACTTCATGGCCGTCGTCAGCGAGGGCATGGTGCCGTCGACGTAAAAGGTGACGTGGGGCTGGGCGTTTTCGCTCAGGGCGTTGGAAAAATTGGCGTCGATGTACATGCCCGCCTTGGCGCGGCCCGAGCGGATCTCCTCGACGATCTGATCCGAACCGTTGACTTCATAGAGTTGAAAATAGCCATCGCTCCAGAGCCCGGTCTTGATGAGGTTGCTGAAGAAGGAGCGGTCTTGGTCGCAGTAAGCCATCTTGACGTTGGTGGGTTCGAGCTTGAGCGCGAGACCGAACAGCACAAGAAAGATCACCGGCATCACGACGATGAGCGCGACGAGCCGAGGGTCGCGCCATAGCTGGATCAGCTCTTTTTTGATCATTGCCCCGATCATGCGTGCTCCTTCGTCGTCAATGCCATAAAGACATCTTCGAGGTTGGGCAGGGTATCGCGGATCTCGGCGCTTGCGGCAAACGGCGCGATCAGGGAGGCAATATGTTCTCGCGGCGTCGCGGCGTCGCACGTGAGGCGCAGTTCGCTGCCGAACTGGTTGACCAGCCGTATGGCGCCATCCTGTTTTGCCGCGTCGACGAGCGCGGGATTGTAGCCGGTGGCGACGGCATAGACGCGGACATCGCCCAGCAGGGTATGCAGGGTGTCCGGCGCCCCTTCGGCGATCAGCCGCCCGCGGTCGATGATGGCGATGCGGTGGCAGCGCTGGGCCTCTTCCATATAGTGGGTTGTCACAAAGAGGGTTTTTCCTTCAGATGCAAGTGCATAAAAATCATCCCAGAGCTGTTTTCGGGTCACGGGGTCGATTCCCGCCGTAGGTTCATCGAGAAAGAGCACATCGGGGTCATGCGCGAGCGCACACGCCAGCGCGAGCCGCCGTTTGACGCCGCCCGAGAGTGCCCCGGCATGACGGGTGCGATAGGGTTCGAGCGCGTAGCGCTCCATCATTGTCTCCAGCCTCGCCGTGTCATTCACCCCGTACAGACTGGCGTAGAAACGGAGATTTTCCCAGACGCTCAGTTCCTCGTACTGACCGAAGAACTGTGATACGTAGCCAAACCTCGGCTTAGCCCGCTGCACCGTTTCTCCATCGATGGTGACACGGCCGCCGTCGGGATGGTAGAGGCCGCACAGCATTCGCATGGCCGTGGTCTTGCCTGCGGCATTGGGGCCGAGCAGCCCGAATATCTCCCCTTTGGCAATATGAAAGCTGACATTGTCGACCGCGAGGAATGCTCCAAAGCGTTTGGTGAGATGTTCGGCGACAATCATTTTTTGGCTCCCGATGATGTGTATTTATTGGAGGTGTCCAATTATACATCAATTGAAATGAATTAAGTTCAAAAAAAGAAATATAGTTATAATATTGGAAATAAAATTTTCCGGAGGCGGTATGTCGGCAAACATCAAAACGAAACTGCAAGACGTCAAACGCGGTCTGATCCTCGAAGCGGCGGCGAAGCTTTTTGAATCAGAGGGATACGAGCAGCTCAAGGTCTCGGAACTGGCCAAATCG
>JANTHE010000052.1 GCA_024762585.1 Sulfuricurvum sp.
CAACCTTCGAACTCGTATTTGTATTTATAGCTTTTATGTTCATCTTCAAATTTGAAATAGAACTCCCGTGTCAGCCACCATGGAGCAGGAATATAAACATAGCCTTTGGTGCCGGAGATGACAGCATCTCCTTCAGATTTCGCTCCCGTCGCGACCCTGGCAATACCGACAGTATTGTTCCTGTGGCGCGTTACGATGAGGTTGGAGATATCGAACCCGTGGTCATACTGATCGAAAAAAGTGATCTGTTTTCTTTTACCGAGCACCTTGTGGATAAGCAGTGTAGGGTAGCCGGCCAGAATATTCGTAGCCCCCTGCGCCATAAAGCTCTCCGGATAGTTCTTCTCTCTATACAATGAAGTACGGGTCGCCCGCACCTCTTTGATCTCGCCTATTTCCCCCTTTTCCAGCTCTTTCAACAATTGCTTGAATGCAGGTAGAAAGGCGGTTTTCAGTGCAGGCAGCAGCAGGACCTTTTTTTTCTTTGCCAAGGTCAAGAGCTCCTTGATCTCTTTCTTTTCAAGCGCGATCGGGTTTTCGCATAAGACGTGCTTCCCCGCTTCAAGCGCTTTTTTTATGAGCATATAATGCTTTTTGAGAGCCGTATCGATGTAGACTGCCTGAACGTGCGTCTCTAAAAAATCATCATAGTTATCATGTCCGTACTCTATTTGCGGATTTTTCTTATTGAACTGTTTGATTGCCAGAAAGTCATCTGCATAGACACGGTTAAGCTTTATGCTAGAAACATACGATGCTTCATCGACAAATGATTGCGTATCACGTCCTAGACCGACTATGCCCATTTTGATGACACCGATCTGCTCTTTGCGCAGCTGTGTGCTTGAGATGCCTTCTGTGCGCGGCAGGTACTCCACATGCGTATATTCGTTGAGATAGTCAAACGCACCGATCCAGTCATCACCGATCGCGAAGATGTCGACATCGTACTTTACCATGTCCTGCGCTTTTTGTTTTTTGTGTTTTTCAATGATGACTTTATCTACAAAGTCCAATGCTTCTATGGCAGCTGCTCGCTGTTCTGTACTTTGCGATACATTGAGTTTCCCGCGTGAGCGGTCATAGTTTTCGTCGGTAACGCCTACGATCAGGTAATCTCCAAGCGCTCTGGCGCGTTTAAGGAGATTGAGATGACCTTGATGGAGCATATCGTAGGTTCCGTAAGTTATTACAATTTTCTTATTTTTTAAATTCATTCAACTCCTTTATTGTAAATTTAGAAATTTTGCGAACAGTTTACAACTATTAAGGATACAAAAAGCTTTTATGTTTCTAAAAGGAGACCCCTAAAGTAAATATGCTCTGATTGAACCTGAAAAAAAATGTCAGGATTGTATTTAAAGATTCCCTTTGGTGTGAGCAGTGCAGTTTTTAATCTAAAGGGCACCTCTAAAGTACTCTGAACGCATCTCTAGAGCTCTCTGAATCCGTAAGGGTTATTAGAGGTGCGCTACTGGTTTTATTGCACATTTTCAGATAAAATCTCATCATGATTAAAAATGAGGATTACAGTGATGTCTAAACAGCATATTTTGGTAACCGGCGGGGCGGGGTATATCGGCTCGCATGTGGTCAAGCAGCTGCTTGAGGAGACGCTGCACAGCGTCACGATCATCGACAATCTTTCCACCGGTCACAACAGCACGATTGAAACGCTTACATCGATGCTGCCTGATCATGAAAAAGCTCGATTGACGTTTATCAAACAGGATCTTTCCGATTTCGATGCGGTCGAAGGTATTTTTCGCTCCAATACTTTTGATGCGCTGATCCACTTTGCGGCCAGTATCGTCGTACCGGAATCAGTCGAGAAACCGCTCAAGTACTACATGAACAATACTGTCAATACCACCAATATTATCAAAATGTGCAACGACTACGGGGTGGGCAAGATGATCTTCAGCTCCACCGCGGCGGTCTATGGCGACCCAACAGAAATTCCCGTAAAAGAGACGACGCCGCTGGGGCCGATCAACCCATACGGCCACTCCAAACGCATGAGCGAGCAGGTGATTCAGGACGCTGCGGCAGCCAATCCTGAATTTGACTACGTTATCTTACGTTATTTTAATGTTGCCGGGGCGGATATCAAAAACCGTATCGGGCAGAGCTTTCCCAATGCGACGCATCTCATCAAGGTCGCTGCGCAGACAGTGACGGGCCAGCGTGACAAGATGTACAGTTTTGGTGAAGATTACGACACACCCGACGGGACCTGTATTCGGGATTATATTCATGTGGATGACCTGGCTTCCGCGCATCTTTCGGCGCTTGATTATCTGGATACTGCCGGTGAAAAAGAGGGCAAAAATATCTTTAATGTCGGTTACGGTCACGGTTTCAGCGTCGATGAGGTAATAGAGACAATGAAAAAAGTGAGCGGGATTGATTTTGCAGTCGAAAGAGCACCGCGACGTGCAGGGGACTCCGCTGTTTTAATTTCGGACAACAGCAAAATAAAATCTGTACTTGGCTGGACACCGAAATATGACGACCTGGAACTTATCTGCCGCACAGCACTGGCATGGGAAGAGAAACTTAAGCCTCTGCCTTGAGATAGGTTTCATACGCGTTGATGAGCAATGTTTTTCTTTCACCTTCATCTGCAGCGGCGATGCGCCGCTCGAAACTCTCCAGAATCGTATCCTCGATGTTTAGAAACTGTTTCGTGATATTTTCAGAAAGCATGGTATGAAGAGTGAGAAGATGGCGGTCGTCCAGTTCGATCGTCTCAAGCGAGACAAGATCGTACAGGTCGATGTTCTCGATTCGGGTCTCATCCAGCCGCAGTTCGGTCAAATTGTCACAGGTACCCAGGCAGAGGTATTTTAAAGAGGTGTTGCCCCGCAGGTCGATTGTTTTGAGGCTGCTGTTGTTCTCAAGCAGGAGACTGGTGAGGTTGGTGTAGCCTTTGAGATCGTCGTTGGTGAGGCTCTCAAGTTCATCGCCGGTGATGTTGATGCGAAAAACGTCGGTTTTGTTGAAATTACCGAATGCTCTTGTTTCCAGAGTGAACATCGGCTATTTTCCCATTGTCTCGAGGTAGCTTTCATACCCTTGCGTTTCCAGTTTCTGGATCTTCGTTTCAACCTCTTGGAGCATCTTCTCTTTATAGGCCTTGACTTTTTTACGTGTTTCAGCACTTTTGACGCCGACGATCTGCGCGGCCAGAATGCCGGCATTCTTCGCGCCGTTGACAGCGACGGTGGCCACCGGAACGCCGCCGGGCATCTGCACGATGGAGAGCAGCGAGTCCATTCCTTCGAGCGAAGACCCTTTGACAGGGACCCCGATAACCGGCAGCGGCGTCAGCGCCGCGACCATCCCGGGCAGATGCGCCGCTCCTCCGGCTCCGGCGACGATGACGCGCAGCCCGCGTTTTTCAGCACTTTTGGCATATTTTACCAGGCGTTCAGGCGTGCGGTGGGCTGAAACGACAGTGACTTCGAATGCAATGCCGAACAGTTCGCACATATCAGCGGCGGCGCGCATGATTGGCAGGTCCGAATCGCTCCCCATAATGATTCCGACGAGTGGTTTGTTCATATGGTTTTGCTCCCTGTTATTTTGAGTATGGATTTGGCCTTCATCGCTTTTTTCAACGCATCTTCCACATGATCGTCGAGGACCGTGATATGCCCCATTTTCCGAAACGGTTTCGTATAGGTTTTGCCATAGAAGTGAAAGGAAAGTTCGGGAATCTCGAGCGCGTCGTGTATGCCTTCGATGACCGGCTCGCCGCCGTAGCCCGCTTCACCAAGCAGATTGACCATCACTGCCGGGCTAAGCAATTTTGTCGATCCCAGCGGCAGGTTGGTGACCGCACGGATGAGCTGCTCGAACTGGGAGGTGGCGCAGGCTTCAACCGTATAATGTCCTGAATTGTGCGGACGGGGGGCGATTTCATTGACCAGAACCTCCCCGCTTTTTGTTAAAAAGAGCTCCACTCCGAAAATGCCAACACCCTCAAGTACTTCAATGCATCTGACAGCTATTTTCGTAACTTCTGTTTCGAACGCCTCGGAAATCGCGGCCGGAGCCATCACAATGTCGCAGATATTGGTCCGGTCATCAAATAGCATTTCGACAATCGGGTAGCTGGTGATCTGTCCTTCAATATTCCTGGCGACGATGACCGCCAGCTCCTTTTCGATGTCGACCAGTTCTTCAATGAAAGAGTCTGACTGAATACGTTCACTGAGCATGTCGGGTGAGCGCAGCAGCATCACCCCTTTGCCGTCGTATCCTTCGCGTTTCGCTTTTTGAATGACAGGAAAACCAAAAGAGCAGAGTTCTTCTTCTGAGTGGACACTCTGGTATGCCGGTACCGGAATACCATGTGCATCGAGCAGTTTTTTCTGCTCGTATTTGTCCTGAATCAGTTCGATAACATAGGGGGAGGGATAAATGGCGTGGCCGTCGTTGTAGAGCGTTTTGAGGATGGCGGTATCAACATGTTCGATCTCGAATGTAGTGACGTCAGACTCCTGTACCAACTGCTCAAGTTTCTCTTTGTCGTGAAAACCGCCCATAATGTGTTTGTCCGAAACCTGTGCAGCTGGACAGTTGTAGGTGGGGTCGAGTATGGTGACGTGAAAGCCCATTTTTTTGGCTTTTTGAGACATGATCTTTCCCAGTTGACCGCCGCCGATGATACCCAGTTTCAGACCGGAGTAGTTGAAGTCTGTATGCAATTGTCTTCCATGATGTGTTTTTAGTTTTGAATTATGACGGTTTTACGATTGGAGCCATATTAAACAATTCACTTAGATAGTTAGGATAGAATGATTGATAAAATTTCAGGGCAGGAAATGCCTTAAAAAGGAAAACATATGAAACAGAAAATGTGTGCAGCGATCGCTGTTCTTGCGTTTAGTCTCCCGTTTAACCTGAGTGCCATTGATTTGAACGGAGCGGTGGATGCTGCGGCAAAGGGAGTTTCACCCGCCAAAGAGCACAGCAGTGCTCTTATTGAGGGCCTGACCAAGTCGCTGGGTGTTACACCCCAACAGGCTGCCGGAGGAACGGCGGCACTGCTGAACAAGGCTAAATCCAATCTTGGAGAAGAAGATTTTTCCAAATTGATCTCAGGTGTTCCGGATCTCTCTTCGCTCTTGGACGGCTCGGGCGGATTGGGATCGTTGCTCGGCAACGACGGTGCACTGTCTCTGGCAAAGCAATTTTCGTCGCTGGGAATGCAAAGTGATATGATCGGAAAATTTACTTCTCAGCTGTTGAAGTATGTGGAGTCTGCCGGAGGGCCGGAGATGATGAAATTGTTAAAAGGCGCACTGCTTTAGCATTTTGCATGCCTTCTTTTTAGGCATGATTTTTAGGTTTTTTCCCATTTTGGATGTTAAAATACAGGCATGATAGATAAAAAAGGCGGGCTTGATGCCTGATTCAACACACTATATCGTCTTTACGGATCTGGACGCCACCTTGCTGGATCACGAGACATATTCGCATGCGCCCGCGCAGCCTTCTATTGATTTTTTGATCTCAGAAGACATTCCGCTGATCTTCGTTACCAGCAAAACCCGTCCTGAAGTAGAAATACTGCAAAAAAAGCTTGGGCTTTGTGCTCCATTTATTATTGAAAACGGGGGAGCGATCTTTATCCCGCGCTGCTGCAGTCGTCTTTTTAAAGCCGATCATAATGCCGAGTACGAAATCATCACGCTTGGGGAACAGTATGATGCCTGTACATCATTGCTGGACAGCCTTAAATCACAGTTTGGTCTGAGGGGGTTTTCGCACATGCATCATGCTGAAGTAGCGGAACGGACGGGCCTGCATTCCGATGGTGCGGCGATGGCAAAAGAACGCTTTTGCACCGAACCATTCATCATGGAAGACGACAGCAGACTGCCAGAGCTGGAAGCTGTTGTCGCTGCTGAAGGATTTACCGTGACCAAAGGGGGGCGTTTTTATCATCTGATCGGCAAAAACCAGAGTAAAGGCGTTGCCGTCAAAGCATTAATGGAGCGGGCGGAAAATGAAACGGGGATTACTTTTCGTTCGATTGCGCTTGGCGACAGTGAGAATGATTTTTCGATGCTGCAAAGCGTCGATATTCCGGTACTGATTCCCAAGCATGATGGCCAATATGCCGGCATTAATCTTCCGGGAATGATCAAGGCGCCTTTTCCCGGTCCAAAAGGCTGGAACAGTGTATTGCAGGAGATTTTAGGTGTTGCCTGATCTTGAAACCATTTTTGAAGAGGCCATCGTAGCAGTGATGCCCGATCGTATGATGCAGGCAATCATGTATCTGGAGCAAGAGGTACTCTTTGTAGATGAAGAAGCATACGATTTGCAACAGTACGCAAAAGTGTGGCTTTGCGGCAGCGGTAAAGCGGCACTGCCGATGGCAGAAGCGTGTGAAACAATTCTGGGAGAGTATATAGACGGCGGAGTGATCGTTACACCGGAGCTACAGCGACCCTTGAAATATTGCACGTATCAGCACAGTACACACCCATTGCCTTCTCAGGAGAGTGTCGATGCTGCCAAGCGTCTGTTGAGACTGTTTGAAGCTGCTGCAGAAGATGATCTGATCTTGTTTCTGCTGAGCGGCGGAACCTCCGCACTGATTGAAATGCCGTTGGCGCCGGTGAGCCTGGAAGAGATGGCTGAGACGACGAAACTGCTATTGGAGAATGGCTGCAGTATCGAAGAGACCAACAGCGTGCGCAAGCACCTTTCGCAGATCAAAGGCGGACGGCTGGCCGCACGAACGAATGCGACGGTTGCAGTGCTGGTCGTTTCTGATGTCATCGGAGATGACCTGCAGACGATCGGATCGGCCCCGCTCTATTGTGACAGTACCACGTATGCGGATGCCGTGGGACTGCTTGAGCAAAAAGGACTGATGTCGCGTGTGCCTGAAAGCGTGAAAACGGTATTGCAGGATGGAAAAAAGGGCAAGATTGAAGAGACGCCCAAAGTGCCCTTGCCTAATATTACGCATCAGATTATCAGCAGCAATCAAATAGCGCTCGAAGCTGCAGCGGAGTCGGCGATGGAGTCGGGTTGCGATGTGCGGCTGGTCACCACGCCGCTTGAAGGCGATGTGGTTGCTGCTGCCGCAGCATTTTGCAGTCGTTTTGAAGCGCTGCCGGAGCATACAGTGCTGCTGATGGGTGGAGAGACGACTGTGACCGTCAGCGGGAACGGTCGAGGAGGAAGAAATCAGCATTTTGCGCTGTTGTGCCTGAAGCGACTGGCGACTATGCGCTTTGATTTCGATATCATCTGTGTCGGAACGGATGGTATAGACGGTAATTCAGACGCGGCAGGTGCGCGTATCAACACTGAGCTTGCAGAGCATTGTATGGCCAGTGAGATAGATGATGCACTTGCGAATTTTGATTCCAATTCGTTTTTTGAACGCTGCAATGCAGTCATTAAAACCGGCTATACCGGTACAAATGTTATGGATATTGTCATAGCATATAAAGGAGACGGGAATGGCTGATTTTTTTCAAAACGGGGTGATCACTTCACTGCAGAAACTGGGAACGCGAACACTTGAAGATATTGAAAGAGACCTTGAACACATGGCAGAGCGACGGAAAATGGTACTGCTGCTGCCGGCACTGTACAGTGAGTTCGAGACGCCGGCGATGCACAGCATTATTGATGAACTGAAGCATGTGCACTATCTTCATCGCATCATATTGGGGCTGGATCAGGCAACACGCGAGCAGTTCCTGGAAGTCAAGGCACTGATGGCACAGTTGCCGTGCGAGGTCGATGTACTTTGGAATGACGGTCCCCGCATACAGGAACTATATAAAGAACTCAGCGGTGAAGGCTTTCCCTGCCTGGACGATCCGGGAAAAGGGCGAAATGTATGGACGATGATCGGATACGGATTGACAGGGGAAGAGAACTATGCTTTTGCACTGCATGATTGCGATATCGTCAATTATTCGCGGGAGATCGTCGCAAGGCTGTTTTATCCCATTGTGCATTCTGCACTCGATTATGAGTTCAACAAGGGGTACTATTCGCGTGTGACGGGCAAGCTGCATGGCAGGGTGACGCGCCTGTTCTATACGCCGTTGATCCATGCGCTTGAAAAGGTAAAGGGTACCAGTCGTTATCTGGCTTATATGGACAGTTTTCGTTATGCATTATCGGGTGAATTCGCTTTTATTCGTTCACTGGGCCGGGGGATCGCCATCTCGCCGACCTGGGGATTGGAAGTCTCGACGCTCAGCGAGGTCTATAAAAGTACTTCTAACCGGCGTATCTGCCAGACCGAGATTATGGACACTTATGAACATAAACATCAAGACCTTGGTAATAAAGGCGAAGGAGGAGGCGTTTACAAAATGGCCAGTGATATTGCCAAGGCGCTGTTTCGGGTAATGGCACAGCAGGGTGTCGTTTTTTCAGAACCGGATTTCAAAGCACTGTTGGCCACCTATTTTCAGGAGTCACGTTTCGAGATTTCCAAATACAATGCGCTTTCGAAACTGAACGGGCTTGAATATAACCGTGAAAAAGAGATCTCTGCTGTCGAAGCGTTTCAGGATGCAATCGAGGCTGCAGCAAGTGAATTTTTTGACAACCCGCTGGGAGTACCCTCTATGTCGCCGTGGATTACAGTCCGTTCGGTCCTGCCCGATTTCTCTGAGAAATTTGCACAGGCGGTCGCACTGGATGCGATGGAGGAGTAAAGCATGATTCAGTATGAACCGCATTCGATAAAAGAGCGCCTGGACCTTCTGTATGAGCCTGAAGACGCAAAGACGGCGTATGAGGGTATACGTCATCTTATCAACGAATACCGGGGTAAAGTTGATTCGAAACCATACCATCTCAGTGAAAAAGATGCTATTCTCATTACCTATGCCGATCAGGTGCAAAATCCTCCGGAACCGCCGCTGAAAGAACTGAATGACTTTTTGGTGTCGCACATTGACGGACAGATTAACTCGGTGCATTTGTTGCCGTTTTATCCTTTTTCCTCCGATGACGGCTTTTCCGTTGTCGACTACAAAGCAGTCGATCCGCATTTTGGTTCCTGGGGCGAGGTCGTACAGCTGCGTACACATTTTCGATTGATGTTCGACGCGGTTATCAATCATGTCTCACAGTTTTCCAACTGGTTTACGAAGTACCTCGAAGGTGATCCGGACTATGCTGATTTTTTCATTGATGTCGATCCCTCAGTAGATCTCAGTCAGGTCGTGCGCCCCAGAGCTTCGCCGCTGCTGCATGAGTTTGAAGATGCCCAGGGGCGGGTACACTATATCTGGACAACGTTCAGCCGAGATCAGGTTGATTTGAACTATGCCAACTACAAAGTGCTGCTGGCTGTGCTTGACGCCCTCTTTTTCTATATAGAAAAAGGGGCGACATTGCTGCGGCTCGATGCCATCGCATTTGTATGGAAAAAGATCGGCACGCCTTCGGTGCATCTGCCCGAAACCCATGAACTGATTCAGCTGATGCGAGAAGTACTTCATAAAGTCGCCCCCGAGGTTATCATCATTACAGAGACCAATGTGCCCCATAAAGAGAATGTCTCATATTTTGGAAGCGGTGATGATGAGGCCCAGATGGTTTATAATTTTGCACTGCCGCCGCTGCTGGCGCATTCGGTATTGACGGCAGACCCGTCGAAAATGCTGGAGTGGGCAAATACGCTGCATCTGCCAAGTGACAAAGTCTGTTTTTTCAACTTTACTGCGTCACATGACGGCGTCGGTTTGCGCCCTGTCAGCGGCATTCTTGATGATGAAGAGTTTGCGGCGCTCGAAGCGGCGGCCAAACGTTCCGGCGGGCTGGTCTCTTACCGGTCGAATCCGGATGGTACAAAAAGCCCCTACGAGCTCAATTGCAGCTACATCGATCTGTTGACCCCGCCCGAAGATGATGACACGCTGCGTTCAAAGCGTATGCTGCTTACGCAGGCGGTGGCACTGGCGATGCCGGGGGTTCCGGGTATCTATTTCCATTCGCTGTTCGGATCGCGCAATTACCTCGAAGGGGTCAAGATGACGGGCATCAACCGTTCAATCAACCGTGAAAAATTCAATGCGAACTGGTTGGAATCCCGCCTGATGGAGGAGGGCAGCCTGGAGCGGATGGTATTTATGGCCTATAAGCGTCTACTCTCTATTCGAATCAACGAAAGTGCATTCAATCCGTTTGGCCCATTTCTCTTTCTTGACCTGCATCCGTCGCTCTTCTGTATTCACAGAGAGAGCAAGATGCTTGACAGCCATATTCTGGCACTCAACAATTTCAGTGCCGATGCAGTACATTTTACACTGCCAGATTATCTGAATGTACCGGCATCGGAATGCATTGGCAATACGAGAATCACACAAAGGGAAGTGACTATTGACGGTTACGGTGTCATGTGGATTATTTGCAGTGTCGATAGTGATAAGTTAACGCAGTGTTACAATAAGGCTTTAAGAGCGCCGTTAAAAACAATTCAAGACCTATAACAGGTTGAATAGAAGTAGTAAATTTAAACTAGGAGTTTCAATGATCACCAAATGCCTTTTCCCCGCCGCCGGTTACGGTACGCGCTTTCTGCCCGCCACCAAGGCGATGCCCAAAGAGATGCTGCCC
>JANTHE010000053.1 GCA_024762585.1 Sulfuricurvum sp.
TGAAAAGCGCGGGGATCACGGTACCCATCCTGCTGGGCGGTGCGGCGCTTACACGCAGTTTCATCGAGGACTTCTGCCGACCGAATTACGACGGCCCTATCTTCTACTGCAAAGATGCGTTCGATGGTGTCACCGCCATGAGCCGCATCGAAGCGGGCAATTTCGATACCGACCTTCACCCCGACGCCCCCGATACCTCTGAAGTAAAAGTGAAAGAAGAGGTTGTCATCCCGCCGTTTTCCGAACTGAAAATGCCCTCGCGCGATGTCAGGGTACCTACCCCGCCATTCTGGGGGCGACGCGAACTGAAGCTCACCGAAGCGCAAAAAACGATGGCGTTCGAGTGGATCAACCACAAGATTCTGTTCAAACAGCGTTGGGGATACAGCTCGAAGGGGATGGATAAAGCGGCGTACCAGAAGCAGCTCGACGAGCTGGTCTGGCCGGCGTATGAAAAACTAAAATCCCTTTTTCTGGACAAAGACCTTTTCGAACCCACGATTCTCTACGGCTACTGGCCGGTGCGCTCCGACGACACCACGCTGCTCGTCTTTCCAGAAACCGAAGGATGGCACAGCGACAACAACGTCAACCGCGAGCCGCTGGAGCGGATTATCGGCGACGTCCAGGCGGAATTCACCTTCCCGCGTCAACGCAAGCAGCCCCATCGGGCGCTGAGCGACTTTTTTCATGCCGACCGTCACGATGTCGTCGCACTCAGCTGCGTCAGCGCCGGCAGCAGAATAAGCGATTATGAGCGCGAACTCTACGACGCCGGAAAGTACAACGAATACTATCAGGTGCACGGGCTGGGCGTCGAGCTTGCCGAAGCGCTGGCCGAAATCGTGCACAAGCAGGTCCGGCTCGATCTCAACATCGCTAAAGATGAAGGCCCCACGCTTTCGGATGTCCGCATGAACCGCTACCAGGGGGCGCGCTACAGTTTCGGCTACCCGGCCTGCCCCGACCTCGAGCTCAACCGCCCACTGTTCGATCTGCTCAAGCCCGAAGAGTTCGGCATCGAACTGAGCGAAACCTTCCAGATCCATCCGGAGCAGTCCACTTCGGCGATTGTCGTCTATCACCCTGAGGCGACATACTACAACGTGTAGTTTTGATTAATGTAGCGTGAGAATATATCCGAATTTATATTTTGAAACTTTGTATTTTACCGGGTGTTCCAATTCCAATACAACCCGGTAATAGCCTTTATGCGAACCAATACGCAACACGGAGAAAGGGGATATTTTTATTTTCTTGTTTCGAGACGGGTATATCACATCACTTTTGAAGTCCAAAATAAGGCGAGTCGGATTTGATATGGAAAAATGTTTTTTGAGTATATCTTTCGTCTCTATCTGTATAGATTCGCCGGTAACAATCAGACGAATTTGCTGATAATTGATAATTTGTGGCTTGGTTTTCTTCTCGATTATTTCAGGCTTTTTCTCAGTGACGTTCACCTCTTCAGCATCTTGTTCAAGCGCCACCGCTTCTTCATCTGTCAAAATGACAATATCACCTGAGTCCTTCGAGTGTATTTGACTCTCCACTGTATCATCGATAGGGACAAATGGGTTCTCTCTCCCAAAAAGTACCGCTATCAGAGAAAAGAATAATATTAAAGTAAAGCGCATTCAATTCCTATTCGCTCGGTTCAAGCTCATAGAGCTCGAAATACTCTTTTTGCAACAGCGCATTTTCTTTCTTTAATCGTGTGATTTCAGACTGCAAATGACCTTCATATTGCTCAAGCTGCAATAACACCTCAAGTGATGCATCGCCAAAAAGCAAGTTACTTAAATAAAATGCAAAAGCAACAACACCTACCAATGCCAAGAAAAACGTTCGTACTCGAAAGCCAAACGTACGTTCTATCCATGAAGATGTCTCACTTGCTTCGGCTGTATTAGACGTATTCTCTTCCATTACTTGACACTGAGCGTGTTTTAAATCTTACTAAAACAGTGAAGACCCGAGATATTCTCCATAGACAATCTCGTTTTCAATCTCCAGTAAGCGATTGTATTTTGCAGTACGCTCACCGCGTGCTGTCGAACCGGTTTTGATCTCTCCACAATTCAACGCCACGGCAAAATCGGCGATGAACGCGTCTTCGCTTTCGCCTGAACGGTGACTCATGACGCATTTGTAACCGTTGCGCTGCGCCAGACGTACCGTCAGCATGGTTTCGGAAACGGAGCCGATCTGATTCGGCTTGATCAAGATGGCATTGGCGATCTCTTTTTCAATTCCCTCGGCCAGAATATTGGCATTGGTAACAAACAGGTCATCTCCAACAAGCTGAATCTTGTCTGATAACTTCTCTGTCATAATTTTCCATCCGTCCCAATCATCTTCCGCCAAACCGTCTTCGATGGAGACAATTGGGTACTTGTCGACAAGATTCGCATAATAATCGACCATCTCTGCGCTGCTAAGCGATTTGCCTTCTCCTTCCAGTTCATAGCGCCCATTTTTATAAAACTCGCTGCTGGCTGGATCCATTGCGATAGCGATCTGTTCGCCGGCTTTATAGCCTGCTTGTCCGATTGCCTGCATGATCGCCTCAATCGGCTCTTCATTATTTGAAAAGTTTGGGGCGAAACCTCCTTCATCGCCCAGTGCAGTACTATGGCCTGATGCCTGAAGAATTTTTTTGAGATTGTGATACACCTCCGATGATGCTTGCAGTGCTTCGGTAAAATCCCCAAAACCGATCGGCATTATCATATACTCCTGAAAATCAACAGAGTTATCTGCATGCGAACCGCCATTAATAATGTTCAGCATTGGGGTGGGCATCACCATCGCATTCGCACCGCCGAGGTAACGATACAGCGGCATGCCGAGACTGTCAGCAGCGGCACGCGCCACTGCCATAGAAACGCCCAATACTGCATTGGCGCCAAGAGTGGAATAATTCTCTGTTCCGTCGAGTGCCTTCATCTCGGCATCGATCATTGCCTGATTGAAAGGACTCAGCCCAATGATGGCATCGGCGATCTGCGTATTAACATTCTCCACTGCTGTCAATACACCTTTACCCATATAACGGTCACCGCCATCACGCAATTCAAGTGCTTCGCGCTTCCCGGTACTTGCCCCACTCGGAACGATTCCACTTGCAACCGTTCCATCACTCAGTTCCACTGTAGCTTTTACTGTAGGATTCCCGCGCGAATCCATCACTTCCATTGCCGTTACATTATCAATGTAGATCATTCATCAACCTCATTCATTTCGGATTCATCCATCTGCATGATATTGCTCATGCCCATGGCCTCTCGGATTTTGTTTTCGATTTCAAGCGCCAAAGCGGATTCGTCCTTGAACTTCTGCTTGACGTTTTCACGTCCCTGTCCCAGCTTCATATCACCGTAGCTGAACCAAGCGCCGCTTTTGTCAATTATATCAAGTTTTACCCCATAATCCACCAACTCTCCCTCTTTGGAAATCCCTTCACCGAACATAATGTCGAACTCCGCCTGACGGAACGGCGGGGCGACCTTGTTCTTGATCACCTTGGCCTTGACGCGGTTACCGATCTGGCTCTCACCCTGTTTAAGTGTTGCAATTTTCCGCACATCAATCCGCACGGAAGCGTAGAACTTCAACGCATTACCACCTGTCGTCGTTTCCGGTGAACCGTACCCCATGGTTCCGATCTTCATACGGATCTGATTGATAAAAATAATCGTAGTGTTCATCTTGTGCAGCACACCGGTAATCTTCCGAAGCGCTTTGGACATCAACCGCGCCTGCACGCCGACCTGCTGATCGTTCATCTCTCCTTCGATCTCCACTTTCGGCGTCAGTGCCGCCACGGAGTCAACGACAATGAGATCCACTGCACCCGAACGGGCGATGGTTTCGACAATGTCCAATGCCTGCTCGCCGTAATCGGGCTGCGATACGAGCAGGTTTTCCACATCGACCCCGAGGTTTTTCGCATAGCCGACGTCCAGCGCGTGTTCGGCATCGATAAAGGCGCAGACACCGCCCGTTTTCTGCGCTTCGGCCGTAATCTGAAGCGCCAGGGTGGTTTTACCCGAACTTTCCGGCCCGTAGATCTCGACGACACGCCCTTCGGGAACTCCGTTAATGCCCAGTGCAAGGTCCAGACCGATGGAACCGGTGCTGATGGAGTTGATGGGTTCGATCTCTTTGTCACCCAGACGCATCAGCGTCCCTTTGCCGAATGCCTTGTCAATCTGCTTCATCGCCAGTTCGAGTGATTTTTGCTTGTTTGCGTCCATGTACTTACAGCCTTTTAAGTGTTTTTCATCATTTTATGGCATTTTGAAATCTATATAGTTTAATATTTCAAAATGCCATATTTCCAACCCTGATTTGTTCCCGCATTTTAGCGCGCATTGGCTAAAATAGCCGTAACATTATTCAAGGTTTTTCATGAAAAAAATGCTGATCGCCCATTCGCCGGATGCGGATGATATTTTTATGTACTACGCCGTCAAATTTGGCTGGGTAACCCAGAACGATGTGACCTTCGACAATGTGGCGCTGGACATCGAAACCCTCAATGTCGAAGCGCTGGCCGGCACGTATGATATCACGGCGATCAGCTTCGCGCTCTACCCGCACATTCGTGACGAATACGCCCTGCTGCGCACGGCCGTCAGCTTCGGTGAAGGATATGGTCCCAAGCTGATCAAGCGCAAAGGCGAAACGCTCAAGCGGCGGTTCAAAGTCGCGCTCAGCGGCCGCTATACCACCAACGCCATGCTCTTTCGCATCGCCTATCCGGATGCCCGCATTGTCTACATGAATTTTCTCGAGATCGAGGAAGCGGTCAAGAACGGCGCCGTCGACGCCGGGGTGCTCATTCATGAAAGCATCCTGACCTTTGGCGATACCTTGGAAGTGGAACGCGAACTCTGGGATATCTGGCAGGAACTGGCCGGAACGGATCTCCCGCTACCGCTGGGCGGGATGGCCATTCGACGCTCCCTGCCGCTCACCTCGGCTATTGCTTATGAAACCACCCTGACCGAAGCTGTTCGCGTGGCGCGTGAACGAAAAGAGGAGCTGTGCAATCTGCTGCTCGAAAACAGTCTTGTGCGCATCGACGCCCCCACACTCGACCGCTATCTCGAACTCTACGCCAACGACGACTCCGTGGAACTGAGTCCCCTGCAGTACAAAGCCATCGACAAACTCTATGCGCTAGGGTTCGAACACGGTTTTTACGATGCGCCGATCGAAGCCGAGGACTATACGATTCCCCGAGAATACCTTGATCACCGCCATAGCTGAATGCCCTACAAATCCATCGATCTCGCCCGCCTCAGCTCCATCGGTATCGGTCCCGTCACCGATGTCTATATGATCGACAGCGACGACTATCCCTCCGATGCCTACCTCATCGGTGCCGCCAACAACATCTTGTTTGGGACGGAACTTCCGCCGCTGATGAAGCTGTCGAAAGCGTTCGATTTTATCCGCATCGAAAAAGGACAGCTTCATATTGGCGCGGCGACACCCGGCGGCAAGATCGTTTCATTTTGTAAAAAGCACGATATCGGCGGTTTTGAATTCCTGTCACATCTTCCCGGTACGCTCGGCGGTATGCTGAAGATGAATGCCGGATTGAAAGCGTATGAAATCTTCAATGCCCTGATCGCACTGCGGACCAGGACCGGCTGGCTGGAAAAAGCACAAATTCTGCACGGTTACCGCACCACCGGCATCAACGATGTCGTGTTCGAAGCGATATTTGCCCAAAAAAAAGGGTTTGATCCCGCCAAGATCGACATGTTTAAACAGATGCGCGCCAATCAGCCCCCGGACCCCAGTGCCGGGAGTGCTTTCAAGAACCCGCCCGGCGATTATGCGGGACGGCTGATTGAATCGGTCAGGCTCAAAGGGTACCGCGTCGGAGATATGGCTTTCAGCGACATGCATGCCAATTTTCTGATCAATTCGGGAAAGGGAACCTACAAGGAGGCCATCGCCCTGTTGCGGTTGGCCGAAGAGAAAGTGCTTGCAGAACACGGCATTGCGCTCGAGCGCGAGGTGATTGTGATCGATCGCAGGGAGATGCGGAGCAGTTCTAGAATCTGAGCATCAGACCGCCGTATACACCGGTATATTCAGACTTGTTGATTACATCACCGATTTTGTACTGGATCTTGTGAATACGGTATCCCAACTCCAATCCAGGCTGGATGACTGGAATAAAGGTCATTGTATAATCTATTTTCAGCCGGGCGTCATACCCGCTGTTATCTTGGTAATTTGTCGCCTTCAACATAGCTTCTATACCCAGCCACTTCACCGGCTGCAGACGCAGACGGCCATAGAGTAGCGCCAGTGCCGTCTCGTCGTCCATATTCTCTTCTGCGGTACTGACATACTTCAGGTCTATCCCCAGGTCAGCCGTTATCCACAGCAGGTTGTCTAACAGATTATAATAGAGAATGCCGTCGAGTTCGTTGACCGTATAGTTTACGCCGGCTTGCGGTGAGTGCTTTAACGAGAGATATTCAATGCGTACATTCGGAATAATCGGAACAGGATGTTTCAGGTACACCCAGGCATACACGTCACTCTCTTTCCCTATACCGAGTTCATCCAGCGAAATATCTGTACCGTTTTTACCCTCGAGACTCCCGCCGGGTTCGGCTCCGAATACACCGACACCGCCTTCGATACGTAAAAAATCCGCTTCTGCAGCAGCGGCCAGAAACAGAGTAAAAAACAGAAGTAAAATCATTCTTGGTATACGCATCTGTGCTCCAATACTTTTATTATAGAGCTAAGTATACAAAATGTGTGTGAAAAATAAAAGAAGAGGATGGCGCCGGAGCGCCGAGAAGAAAAACTTACTTAACAGCAGCCAGTGCGTCGTCGTAGTTCGGCTCTTCCGTGATTTCAGGAACGATCTCTTTATATGTCACCGTACCGTCTGCATCAACAGCAAAAATGGCACGACAGGTTACACCTGCGAGCGGACCGTCAGCAATCAGCACGCCATAAGCGTTCGCGAAATCCTTGTTACGGAAGTCAGAGGCAACAGTAACATTGTCAATCCCTTCGGTCGAGCAGAAACGACCGCCTGCAAAAGGAAGGTCCATGGAAACAATAGTCAGATCAACATCACCAAGTTCGGAAGCTTTTTTATTAAAATTACGCGTTTCAGTTGCACATACCGGTGTGTCGAGTGAAGGAACTACAACGATCAATTGCTTTTTACCCTGTGCGCCACCAACAACTTTGTCTGCCAGACCGTCAGAATTTACAACTGTGACTTCCGGTGCTTTATCACCAACGTTTACTTCGTTACCTGCGAGATTTACTTCGTTACCTTTGAGCTTTGTAGTAGCCATGAATGACCTCCTGTTTTTTTGATATAGAAGATTGTCGCATAAATCGGATAATTATTGTCTTAGTAGCCCCGCACATGCACTTAATTAAGCTTTATTTAAAAATATGATTTCGAAGCGCTGTACAACTCTGAAAGCGGTGTAAACTTCCCTTGTTCATACATATCGACCGCGATCCGGCCAATCATAGCCGCGTTGTCCGAACAGTACTTCAGCTCTGCCAAAAGCAGTTCCGCCCCATAAGGCTGCAACAGTGCTTCGATACGGCCGCGCAGATAGCGGTTGGCGCTGGCACCCCCCACGATAGCGAAGCGTTTGGGCGGATGCGTTTTGAAATATTTGCGCAGTTTGCGGTAAAGATGTTCGGTGGCGATATGCTCGAACGATGCCGCGATATCGGGGTAATCCGCTTCACTCCCCTCTTCGATGGCAAGCCGTACGGCATTTTTCAGCCCCGAATAACTAAAGGCCAGCTCGCCGCGTTTTTGCAGGGGAATCGGAAAGGCGTAGCGCTCGCGGTCCCCCTTCAGTGCCAGCTGTTCGATAACCGGCCCGCCGGGATAGCCCAGCCCCATCATCTTCGCCACCTTGTCGAAACTCTCGCCGAAACTGTCGTCCATTGTCTGCATCACTGTATTCATCTTCTCGAGGCTTTCCACCTCGATGACCTGCGTATGCCCGCCCGATACCAGCAGCACCGTCAGCGGAAACTGCGTCGGCTGTTCGATAAAAAGCGAGTAGATATGCCCTTTGAGATGGTTGACGGCGATGAGGGGAATGCCGAGTGTCTGGCTCAGCGCCTTGGCCATGACGACCCCCTCAATCAGCGTGACAGCCAGCCCCGGAGCGTTAGTGACGGCGACGGCTTTAAGCTTCGGGAACCACTCCCGGCACGCTTCGAGGATCTTCGGCAGCGCTTCGGCATGCAGCCGCGACGCCAACTCCGGCACGACCCCGCCGTACACGGCGTGTTCGAGCTCCTGCGAAATCTTTTTATGAAAAACAAGCTTCTTCGTCGCGATCTCGGTCACCGCGATAGAGCTGTCGTCGCAACTGCTTTCTATAGATAGAATCACCGATTTTTTTCCAAAATCGATAAAATCGTTTCTTTGAACACAGGTATTTTTTCACGAATGATGCGTTCGATCAACGCCAGATTAACCCCTTCATAATCATGTACGATAAAGAGCCTGACGTCATAAGCGCCTTTGATGTCCGCACGATCAAAATGCTCCAGGATCTCGGGTGTCTGAAGTTTTTTCAATGTTTCCCCTATCTGCTCGAGACACATCAAAAGCGCCAGCTGGCCTTCACTTTCATCATTCAGCGCTGCCACGATCCCCTCATGCCGTCGTGTAATCGTTTGGATATTCTCAATCATGCTGAGCACAAATTCCAGACGGGCAATGTCGCTTTGCTTATACACGATACAGCTCATTCAAAATAAAGCGGCTGGCAACCGAATTTAACCCAGATTTGTCTGCCAGATCAACACGCATATGAAACACCTGCTGCAGATGCTCTTTGATCTCTCTTAGACGTGTAAACGCCTGGAGCGGATCCGCGTCACTCACAAATGATTCCTGCGTCTCTATCAACACATCGAGATCACTGTTTTCCGTAGCATCTCCTCGCGCGTAGGAGCCGAAAAACCCGATAACGGCTATCCCCTCGTTTGCATAATATCGTTTCAACTCTTTCAATTTTTGTACAATCTCATTTCGAGTCAGCATGATCAACTCCCGATACGATTATACTATGTATCCACGGCCAAGCGCCGTAGCCGCTGTCGGCATTGATGTGGCCCGCGTTTTCGAGCACCTTCATCGGGATGCCAAGCGCGCGCTGCAGCGCCTCCGCCTCTTCAACCGTCATATAAGGGTCGTCGGTCGACGTCACCATCAGCGCCTGTTTGGCAAACAGGTCCGACGGCGGCGTCACCGGAAAGAAGCTCTTAATAGTATCGATCTCGCAGGTCAGCCGCGGCGGCGCGACGAGATAAAGCTGTTCTACCGGTGCGATCGCGCCCTCGTGGCACAGGTGGAACCATAACGTATTGGCCAGCGAGTGGCACAGCACGATCTCCGGCCTGAAATCTTCCAACAGCTCCCTAACCTGACGCATCCACCGGTTTTTCGACGGGAAGTGGGGGTTGTCCAGCAGCGGGAAACTGACCGTGCCGTACGCCTTCGCCAGTTCACCGGCCAACCAGCTCTGCCAGTGCGGGTAATCGCTGCCGCCCCAACCGTGCAGCAACAGTACGCGCTGTTTCATCCTTCGCTCCTGACGTATGCCCGCACTTCCTCATCCATTGCAAAGACAGCCTCGACATTTTCGGGGAGACGGTCAAAACGCTCGAACGCCTCGATCACGCGGCGAGTGATATCGAGAAACCCGATGCGGCCGTCGATAAACTGCTCAATGGCGGCTTCATTCGCAGCATTGACGACGACACCGCGGCGAGGCTCTTGCAGCAATGCTTCCTTGATCTCCCAGATCGGATAACGCTCCTGCGTAATCGCTCTGAATTCAAGTGAACCGATTTTGAGCAGGTCGACCGGCTCGAGTATCTGCTCTTCCACCTTGCCCATCAGCGCGTAGGCGATGGGCAGCTGCATGTTCGCCCCGGCGATATGCGCGGTCGTCGAACCGTCGGCGAAATCGATCATGGCATGAATCATGGAACGGGTCTCGATGATGGCGTCGTACTCGAGTTTGCCGAAGAGCCAGCGCGCCTCGAGCAGCTCGAAGAGCTTATTCATCATCGAAGCGCTGTCGATGGTGATCTTCTGCCCCATCGACCAATTTGGGTGTTTCAAGGCGTCTTCGAGCGTGGCGGTGCGCAGCTTTTCGATCGGCCAGTCTCGAAAGGCACCTCCGCTGGCGGTGATAGTCATTTTCCTGACCGGGCGTTCATCGTTTAGCAGGTACCACAGCCCGAAATGCTCACTGTCAATAGGGTGGATACGGGACGTATCGATGAACGCCCCCGCCGCCACCAGCGACTCCTTATTCGCAAGAGCGACCCTTTTGCCCCTCTCCAGCGCCCTCAACGTAGGGCGCAGCCCCAAAAAGCCCACCAGCGCGTTGATGACGAACTCGGAGTCCGCTTCTTCGATCACACGCAAAATCGC
>JANTHE010000054.1 GCA_024762585.1 Sulfuricurvum sp.
TGAACAGAAGTGCGGTTCATCTGCACGCGGGCACGCCGCCGAGGCGAACATAGCGTTAGCGTAGGCAAGCGGACTTGTTCGCTTGCCGTATAAATTATAAGTTTTTATCGAACCAGTTCGCGACTTCAGAACGGATGGTGTGGCGCAGCTGGACGCCGGCCAGGAAATCGCTCTGCTGCGCCTTGTTGAGCATAGTCACAAGCGCGTTTCGGCGTTTGGAAAGGAAGGGGTGGTCGATCTGGTGCGGGTCGCCCATGATGACCAGGCGTGTTTCGTCACCCATGCGCGTCCCGATGAGTTTCATCGTGGCGTTGGTCATGTTCTGCGCCTCGTCGATGATGACGAACTTTCTCGAGATTGTCGTACCGCGCATATGGGCGATGTCCATGACTTCGATGTTGTACTTGGCCATGAAGAGCTCGGTAGCATTTTCGCGCTTGGTCGAATTGGTGTTGCCGGTGAACTCCACCTGCGCTTCTATGGAGTGCTTGTTCTGGTGTTCGATGGTGTAGTTGACGGCGGAGTAGAGCGGGTACATGAAGTAGCCCAGCTTTTCATGTTCGTCGCCTTTGCGAAAGCCCAGTTCCGCCTGTGGGTCAGATGCGGTGACCGTGTTTCTTGCGTAGACGATCCCCTCGACGATCCCCTCCTTGACCATCTCCAGCCCCGCCTGCAGCGCCATGAGGGTCTTGCCTGAGCCGGTGGAACCGGCGACGACGGTGAGATGGTTTTGCGGATGGGTGAGGATGGTGAAATAGAATTTTTGTTCCAGATTGATCGGGCGAATCAGCGTTTCGTCGAAATACTCCCCGAAGCGGCGGTCGAAATCACACCACTCCAGCTGCCCGTTATAGGTGAGGGCGTAACGCTGCAGCCCGGTTTCGTAGATTTCATTGTGTCCTTCGCTGGTCGCTTCTTGGATAAACGTGAACTGTTCGAAGTTTCGGAAGTCATGATCACCGGGCAGTGCAGGTTCTTCATGGTAGGTGACGGTGTGCGCGAACTCGATGGCATCAGGCCGCTCCACGCTGGCGTTTTTAAGGCTCTGCGCCTCGATGCCCTGCACTTCAGCCGCGATCTTGAACGAAATATCGTTGGTGACGAGTTTGAGGTTGTAGTCTGCGGCGATCTCGGCAATCTTGGCGTCGTTGAGGCCCTTGGGCTCGGAGTAGGACTTGGCGATACGAAAGGCATCGCGGTAGATGATGAGCAGCTCGACACTGGTTTCGCCCTCTTCAATCTCACTGGCCGCTGCTTCAAACGGCAGGGTGAGCCGGTAGTAGCAGTCGGTCGGTTCCGGAGCGTGTTCATGCGAAGCACGCAGGCATGCGGGCAGCGCCTCGAACGTGAGTGTCTGTCCCACTTCGTAATCGGCAAGCCGGAAGAACTCGCGCGCGCGGAAACCGGCGTCGGAGCGCATGTCGTCTTTTTTGTTGTTGAGTTCGGCCAGGACCGTGTTGGTAATGGCGACCACGTTTTGATTGTTTTCGGAAATACGGAGAATGTTGGCCGGATCATCGAGGATCACCGAGGTGTCGAGCAGGTAGCATTTTTGATTGGAACCCATAAAAGAGCCATCCTTGGGGTTAATGTTTTTTCATTATATCTTCGGATAGCTTAAGGGCAAAAGTAGAGCTGTTACGCGTTGTAGTAGCGCGAGACTCCCTCCATGTTTCGCCCCATGTTCAGCAGGAGCATATCGGCGACGACCAGTGCCGCCATCGCTTCGCAGACGACGGAGCCGCGAATGGCGACACAGGGGTCGTGCCGCCCTTTGAGGGCGAAATCAACCTCTTCGTTTTGTGTCGTGACGGTGTGTTGTTCCTGGAAGATGGAGGGGGTCGGTTTGAAATAGACATTCAGGCGAACCTCGTCACCGTTGCTGATGCCGCCCAGAATACCGCCGCTGTGGTTGGATTCGAAGCCGCTGTTTCGGATGGGATCGTTGTTCTCGGAACCATACATCCGCACACTTTGCAGCCCGTCGCCGATCTCGACGGCCTTGGCGGCGTTGATGCCCATCATGGCGTCGGCCAGTACGGCGTCCAGTTTGTAGTATAGCGGCTCGCCAAGTCCTGCGGGCAACCCGTCAATGCGAAGCTGCACGACGCCGCCGACGGAGTCGTGGTTGTTCTTGGCTTCGAGGATGGCCGCTTTCTGCGCCGCTTCTACGTCGGGGTCCAGCGCATAGATTTCGCTAGCGGGGACATGGTCGAAATCGAACTGTTTCGCGGCGATCCCCGCAATCTCGCTCACTCCACTGCGAACGGTGATACCCAGCAGTGAGAGCATGGTTTTGGCGATGGCGCCCGCCGCAACGCGTGCCGCCGTCTCCCGCGCGCTGGAGCGCCCGCCGCCGCGGTAATCGCGGATGCCGTACTTGTGCCAGTAAGTATAGTCCGCATGGCCGGGGCGGAAGACATCTTTGATGTTGGAGTAGTCCTTGCTCTTCTGGTTGGTGTTGTAGATCACCATGGCGATCGGCGTGCCGGTACTTTTGCCTTCGAAGACCCCGCTGAGGATCTCTACGGCATCGGCCTCTTTCCGTGCGGTGGCAAAGGCATTCTGGCCGGGTTTGCGCCGGTCGAGTTCAGCCTGAATGATCTGTTCATCGATACGCAGGCCTGCCGGAACCCCGTCCACGACACAGCCAATGGCCTTGCCGTGCGATTCACCGAAGGTGGAAAAACTGAAACGGATGCCGAAACGGTTCATGAAAGCTCCTTCTTGAGGCGTTCTATGGTCTGGGCCGCGGCTTCCTGTTGGGCGACTTTCTTGCTTTTGCCGCTGGCTTTGGCGTACGCTTTGCCGTCAATGTGAATGGCGATGGTGAACTCTTTTTTGTGATCGGGACCGCTGCTGCCGACCAGCCGGTATTCGGGCGTAATGCCGAAGTGCGCCTGTGTCAGCTCCTGCAGCGCGGTTTTATGATCTTTAAAGAGGATGTCGAGCGAGATCTCTTTGTAAACGCTTTCAAGCAAGGTTATCGCGATCTCCTTTACCGGCTCCAGTCCCGCTTCGAGGTAGATGGCACCCATGACGGCTTCGAAGGCGTTGGAGAGCAGGGAGGGTTTGGTGCGTCCCCCGTTGTTCTCTTCGGCATTGGAGAGAAAAATTGCGTCGCCGAGACGGATATGGTTTGCGAGACGGGTAAAGCCCTCTTCGTTGACAAGCGAGGCGCGCATTTTGGAAAGCTTGCCTTCGTCATGCTTCTCAAAACGTTTGAAGAGGTATTCGCCCACGATGAGGTCTAGCACGGCATCCCCCAAAAACTCAAGCCGTTCATTGTTGTAGGGTTGTTTATAGCTTTTATGCGTCAGCGCTTCGCGTAGCAGCTGCTTCTCTTTGAACGTGTAGCCGAGTGTGCGCTCAATGCGCTCCATTTGATCCATTATGTTCCTCTTTAATCTGTTCAGCGATGCTTCGTGCCAGCAGGTCGCAGCGTTCGTTTTCCGGATGGCCGTTGTGGCCTCTGACCCAGGTTGCTTTGATGTGATGGGGTGCACTGGCAGCAATGTAATCATTCCAAAGGTCAGGATTTTTGACCTTTTTAAAATCGCGTTTTATCCAGTTTTCCAACCATTCATTGATGCCTTTGACGACATACGACGAATCGGAGATGATCTCGACACTGCAAGGCTCTTTTAGCGCCTTGAGCCCTTCAATGACGCCACGCAGTTCCATACGGTTGTTGGTTGTGTGTGGTTCGCCGCCGCTAAGCTCGCGTTCTGATTCGCCGTAACGCAGGATAGTTCCGTAACCGCCCGGCCCCGGATTGCCAAGTGCGGAACCGTCGCTGAAAAGGGTGACATGTTTCATACTTCATAAGCCCTTTCGCCGAATTCTTCCGCGTTTAATGCTCCGCTCTCCTTTGTCAATTGTGCTTCGGGAAAAACGGTATCTATGCTGTGGCAGTTATTGCAGCGGTAAAACGGGAAAGGGAATATCTGTTTGCACTGGCTGCACAGATACTCAAACTGTAGTGTTGCCCCGTTCTGACCGCTTTGGCGAAGTTTGATCAAAACATCCAGTTCGAATTCCGGACTGTTCTGAGCAAGATTCACACTGCCTCTGGCACTGTATAGCTGCCGTAAATAGTCATCGGATGTAATTATATCCAAATCGAGCTGCGCTTCGTCCAGCCTCCAAAGCATGTCCGCAATCCTTTTTCCGCTGCCGGTATCAAGTGTTTTCCAGGCACGTGCGGGGTCATGCCGAAAGAGAAACTCGAATGTAAGGTACATCAGACTGTGGTACTTAAGGTAGTGATCGGACAACACCTCGCATTTTTCAAGTGCAGGCACAGTGTCATCCTGAATCAGCCGCATCGTTTCGAGGTAGCGGCGATCTTTACCGACGTCCTGGCCCAATTCGTCAAGCGGTTCTAGGATTTCAAGCGCCTTGTCGTAACTGCGCAAGCGTTCATACGTAAAGAGCAGCAGGTTCAGTGCCTGTGGTGTTCGTGGAAATCGTCCCAGAATCTTGAGCAAAATCTTTTCACAGCGCTCTAAAAAGCCGGCCTTGAAGTAGGCCTGGGCCAACAGCAGGAGCAGCTCACGACGCCGAACGGGATCGCTGTGTTGTTCGAGCAGGTTTTGATAGATATCGACAGCCTGTTCGAAATCACCATTTTGAACATAGGTTTCGGCAATCAATAGCCATGATTTTTTCGAAAGCTCACTGCTGCCGATCTCATGACGCAGGGCTGCTTGAGAGGGAGGTTTTTTGAACGAGCGCAGAAAGCGCTCAAGATAGCGATAATCCTCTTTGCTCCGCAGCCGCCCCCACCAATAGCTCACAAAGGCGATGATGAAGATCAGAGCGAAAAAAACAATAATGCCAAAAAGCGGGTCGCGAAACTCGATAAACAGGGTATCCATAATGGCGGTCATTATAGCGCTTTTGGACTTTTTGAAGAGAATGTCATAAAAATGTGACGATAAAATTACTTTTAATATTGACATTTATACGCCAAAGAGGATAGAATGACGTTGAAACTAATACAAGTGAAAGGTTTATACGTCAATGGTTTTCAGTTATATGCGTTCCGACAGCCATTTTTCCGGCGTGTATGAACAGTTGAAGATGATCAGCGCTTATGCCAAAAGTCATGGTTTCAGCGTTGAAGATGAGATGGTGGATCAGCTATCGCAAAATAGCCGTCTCAGTGATCGTGATGAAGCTATCCGTTATATGCGTGCTCCCGAGCACGTAGGTGGAACGCTTTTGATCTACGATCTGTGGGTACTTAGCAGCAACATCGAGGATGTCGTCCAGATGCTGAGCTGTTTATTTAAAAACGGGATCAAGATCCATCTGATCAAACCTTCAATCGTTTTAAATACCCAGAGTGATATTATCGTGGCGTTTGGTCTTGTTGATCAGTTACGTCAGACGGTTCAGTCGGTGGAAAAAAAGATGATCGGCCGCCCGAAGGGGAGTCGTTCTTCGTCCAAGTTTGACCCTTACCTCGAAGAGATCCTCGGGTTTCTTCGCGAGGGAAAAAGTGTCAGTGAGATCGCCCGTATTTTGGGGGTGAGTCGCAGTTCGCTTAAAGATTACATCGAATCGCGCGAACTTAAAGAGGTGGCCATGGGCAGTACGGCGCTAGAAAAAGTCGTGGATGCCGAAGCCAGTATTATCGAGACCATCGAATGTCCCGAAGTCAATGAAAAGGAGCAACTGTGAGTCAGGCAGAAGTCGCCGGCAGCGCCGGCAAGACCAAAGTAAGTAAAAAAGAGTATTTGAAGGGGTGGACTTCCTACCGTATCAAGCGATACTGGTTCTTTGTCGGTATGACAATCGTTGCGCTGGTGCTGCCATGGATCAGAGTCAACGGCAACCATCTTTTCCTGCTGAGTTTCGATAAGCTCAAACTGCATCTCGGCTTTGTTCAGTTCGATATGCAGGAGATGTACCTGATGCCGTTTTTGCTGATGATTCTCTTTATCGGCGTTTTCGGAATGACCGTACTCGGCGGACGTGTATTTTGCGGCTGGATCTGTCCGCAGACGATCTTCCGCGTTATCTACCGTGATCTGATCGAAACGAAGATTCTGCATTTGCGCAAGCGGATCAAGAACAAGCAAAAGGAGCCCGACTGGAGCAAGCCGGAGAATAAGGTCAAGCGGATCATCGCTATTGTCATGTGGACGGCGCTTTCTTTGCTTGCTACCGCTAACTTTTTATGGTATTTTGTTCCGCCGGAAGATTTTTTCCCTTATATTATGAATCCGGGCGAACATACGATCCTGGTAGGTATCTTGCTGCTTACGACACTGTTTCTGGTTGTGGACGTCGTCTTTTTCAAAGAGAACTGGTGTGTGTATGTCTGTCCCTATTCGCGTATCCAGTCGGTGTTGTACGATGAAGATACGGTCATGGCCATCTATGACCCGCATCGCGGCGGCGATATCTATGATGAAGAGAAACACAAGCAGTTCACCAAGCAAAAAGAGCTGCAGGCAGTCGAGCCGAGTGCGGAGTGTACGACGTGCGAAAGCTGTGTGACCGTCTGCCCGACGCATATCGACATTCGCAAAGGCCTGCAGCTTGAGTGCATTAACTGTCTTGAGTGCGTCGACGCCTGTACCGAAGTCATGGGTGCGCTGGGCAAACCCTCTTTGGTACGCTGGTCGAGTGAAAAAGAGGTACTGTTCCAAAAAGGTAAAACCCACTACCTGCGTCCGAAGATTATCGGCTATGCAGTCGTACTGGTCATCGTGATGGCTGTCATGGCGATGATGGGCAGCAAGAAAGAACATATGCTGCTTAATATCAACAAAGAGAATCGTCTCTATTCCATTGAGAAAATGGCCGATGGCAAGATCAAGGTCGAAAACGACTACATCTTCTTGCTGCAGAATACGAAAGAGAAAGACCACAAGTTCTATTTCGATATCGAAGCGCCCAAAGGTATGGAAGGGAAGATTAAAATTCTTAAGCCCTCAAAGCCATTTACCGCTAAACCGGGTATCAAGAAGAAGAAGATCGTTCGCCTGTACACCACAGAAGAACTGGTCAAAGACGACCGTAAAGATACGATCATCCCGATCACGATCCACGCTTATGCCGTCGATGACAAAGAGAACATCGCCGTCGACCGCAAGTCGACTTTCATCTTCCCCCGCTACGACAAGTACAAAGCGGCGGAGTAAAAATCTTCATGGCGCTTCGCGCTATGATGCTTCACGCACTACTGTAATCCCTAAACCATTATCGAATTTTATATCCAGAACTACTTCCAGCCAGTCGCCGTCGGCTTTGATAAACGATGCCGAAAAATCCGTAATCTCTTTTTGATCGCTTGTTCGCAACAGGTGCGTAAGACGCAGGGCTGTTTCCGAAGGCAGAAGCCGTTCGGTCCAAAGTTGACCCCTCAACTGCGAGAGGCGATAGCCGCTGAGCGTCAGAAAGCGTTCATTCGCCCCGATCAGCCTCCCTTTGCCGTCGAACCAGATCAGGGCCGCGGGGGCTTGACGGATAAGCCGGAGCATATGGGCATGTTCGGTCTGCAGGCGTTTGAGATGGCGGTAAAGAAGAAAAACGGCGGTAACGCCAAGCGTCATGAGCAGGGCGCTCATGGTGACCAAAGGAAAACCTTCAGAAAAGGTCACACTATCAGGGCTTCTTTTTTACCCGGTTCGATTTCGCCGATGAGGTAGCCGTCGGTGGCATCCAGAACGACGTTGACATCGTCGGGGCGTACAACGAGCACCATGCCTACGCCCATGTTGAACGCGCGGAACATCTCGTCGCGCGCGACATGTTCGCTCATCAGCTCGAAGATGCTCAGGACGCGGACATCGTCACCGTTGATGACGGCATGCAGTCCCTCGGGCAGAACGCGCGGCAGGTTTTCGACCAGACCGCCGCCGGTAATGTGCGCCATGGCCTGGATTTTGGACCTCAGCTGCTTGAAGGTCTTGACGTAGATGCGCGTCGGTGCCAGCAGGGCATCGATCAGCGGCGCGCCGTTGAAATCGTTATCGAACTGCATCCCCATGGTGTCAAACAGAACCTTGCGCGCGAGCGAAAAGCCGTTGGAGTGCAGGCCGGAGCTCGGTAGGGCAATGAGTTTGTCGCCCGCTTTGACATTGGCGGGCGTGTCGAGCTCGCTTTTTTCGGCGACGCCTACGGCAAACCCGGCGAGGTCGTAGTCGTCTGCTGAGTACATGCCCGGCATCTCGGCCGTTTCACCGCCGATCAGCGCGCATTCGGCCTGACGGCACCCTTCGGCGATGCCGCTGACCACAGCTGTGGCGACGTCGACTTCGAGTTTTCCGGTGGCGTAGTAATCTAAAAAGAAGGTCGGAGTACCGAAGTTACAGATGAGGTCATTGACGCACATGGCGACAAGGTCGATACCGACCGTATCATGCTTGCCTGAATCAATAGCCAGTTTCAGCTTGGTGCCGACACCGTCGGTTGCGGCAAGCAAGACAGGCTCTTTGTAGCCGGTCGGCATCTCGAAGGCGCCGGCGAACGAACCGATGCCGCCAAGCACTCCGGGAATGCGGGTCGATTTGACCAGGGGTTTGATGTTTTCGACAAAACTGTTCCCGGCGTCGATATCGACCCCGGCATCTTTGTAGCTGATTTGACTCATGCTGTTTCTCTCCGACAGTAGTTGGTGACAGAAGTATATCGAACAGGAGGTTAGTACGGAGTGAATGTGTTCAGCACGAATGCGCTATTCTTTCACGAATGATTTTTTGGAAAATATTCAAAACGTTTTAAATGTAAATTGCTAAAATCGCGCCACTTTAGGCCGGACAGGCCATGTGAGGATTGAGAGAATGAGAGAGTTTATTACCCCTGAAATGATAGTACACGTTCCGATGTGTACCCAGAAAGAACCGCAAAATGTTCTGATCGTTACCGACGCGCCCGACGCGCTTCAGGCCGAATTGGCCCGCTACGGCAGCGATGTCGTCGTGATGCATGCCCCGGCTGCCTCCGCGCTTGAGGCGCTGCGCGATATCGCCGACGGATCCATCGAGGTTGTCGTCTGCGAAGCCGATGTCGATGCGGCCGTTGCCGGTCATATCAACCGGGTACTGACGGAGGACGGCGTTGTTTCCATGCGCCACCCCTCACTGGACGAGGTGCAGGCGAATACGGTCTTGATGGGGGTGCTCGGCAACTATTTCAAGATTATCATGCCGTACCGTCTGTGGAACGAAGAGACGCTGCTGCTGGCTTCCAAGGGCAATCACCCCACTGCCGACATCAACCTGCACCGTGCCGACATGCTCGATGGCGTGCAGTACTACAACAGCGACATTCACCCGGCCGCGTTCGCGATGCCGGGTTACGTTCGCAAAACCTACCTCGGTATCATCCGAAACTGATCCAGGCAATCGATGGCATTTGAATACGCGGTTGCTTTGACGGGCGGGATCGCGACGGGCAAAAGCACTGTCGCTTCTTTGCTGGCGCTGCACGGCCTGCGCGTCATCGACGCCGATGCCATTGCGCACAGGCTGCTGGATGAAAACAGCGGTTGGGTCGCCGAAACGTTCGGCGAAGCGTATGTCAACAACGGCAAGGTGCTGCGCGGCGAACTGGGGAAAGTGATCTTCTCGGACCCCGAAGCCAAAGCGAAACTCGAGCGCTTCCTGCATCCTAAAATCCGTGCGGCCATCGAAGCGGAGAGCGCACGTCAGGACCGTTTCAAATTCCCCTACCTGATCGACATCCCCCTCTATTTCGAAACGCAGGCGTACCCCATCAAAGACTCTGTCGTTGTCTATACGCCCAAAACGGTACAGTTGCAGCGGTTTATGAAACGCAACGGTTTTGACGAGGAAGAGGCGCTGCGTCGCATCGAATCGCAGATGGACATCGAGGAGAAGAAAAAACGCGCCACGTGGGTCATTGACAACAGCGGCAACCTCAAACATCTCCAAGACGAATGCGAGGCGTTTGTCGAGAAAATCAAAGCCAGGTATAAAAAAGACGCCTAGAACTGCTGCTCGAAAGAGAGATGGAAGTTCATACCCTCGCGCTGAATGCCGCCGTCGCTGAGATAGTAGTAGGCCGGATCGCGAACGTCGGCGTCAAAAAGATTCTTGACCGTAAAACGTGTGACACTGTTGGGCGTAAATCGATATGTCATAGCGACGTCAAAGATATGGACGGGATCGACAGTGGAATCGATTCCCGATTCATTGACCCAGTTGAGTTCAGTCGGTGTGGTTTCAGAGAAATAACGCCAGATGGCTGAAAAAGATGCTAAGCGGCTTGGCCGATAGGTATACATTCCTTTTAGCATGACTTTTGAAATGTCCGGCATGCTTTGTCGGATCGGTTCTTCTCCCTCTTCAGGTGGAATGATATAGTCCGTATTGAGTACGGTTGCATTGAAGTAGAGATTATGTTGCAGGGAATGGCGAAAGTAGTATTCCAGT
>JANTHE010000055.1 GCA_024762585.1 Sulfuricurvum sp.
TGAACCTGGAGGCAAAAGCGGAAGGAAAACAGCGTAAAGTCTTCCTGCCTACCTGGGCCTCCGATATTGTCCATTATGCGCACCTGGACATTGAACGGGGACAGTATGCAAATTTCAGGGCTGAAAAAATGCGTGAATACGATTTGGTGGCGACGGGGGAAGGGAATTTTGCCTTTACCGAGTTCGCGACACATCGAGACAGTATGTATGCCGTGCTGAAAATATTGGAAATGATGGTGCATTATGATGTTAAACTTTCAGAACTGATCGCAGCCCAGCCGAAGTACTATTATCATATGACACAGGTGCCGTGTGCCCAGTCCCTCAAAGGGAAGATGATGCGTAAATTCCTCGAAGATTCAAAGGGGAAAAAGGCTTCCACGCTAGACGGTGTCAAGATCTGGGTGGATTCAAATGATTGGATATTGATGATACCGGATCAGTACAGCGACAATCTAAACCTCTATATTCAGGCGCAAAAACAAAGTAGCGGTGAAAAGCTTTTAAAAGAGTATACAGAGAAAATTTCGGAGTGGTCTCGCGTCTGATGGAAAGAGTACCGCTGCGTCTCGCTTTTGTCTGGCATATGCACCAGCCCGACTATCGGGACGCTGAGGGCATCATGCGTATGCCGTGGGTTTTTTTACACGCCATCAAGGATTATTATGAAATGCCGTGGCTGCTTACCAATCATACGGGGCTCAAGGCAACATTCAATCTGACGCCGCCGCTGGTAGAGCAGCTGCTGCTTTATGCTGAGCCGCTTGAGCATGATGCGTTTCTGCGTCAATGGATTCAGCCTCCGGCAACCCTGGATGATGATGCGCGCTCAGCCATGATCAAACTGTGCAAGTCGACCCAGTTTGACACTATGGTGAAGCCGCTGCCGCAGTATGCCGCGCTGTATCATCAGGATGATTATTCGAATGAAGAGCTTCTTGAACTGCAGACCCTGTTCATACTGGCATGGTGTGGCAATTATCTGCGTCAACATGATGAAACGGTGGCTGCTTTGCTGCAAAAGGGCAGTGGCTTTACGCAGAGCGACAAAACACAATTGCTCGACGCATTGACAAAGTTCGTTGCGGGTATTTTGCCGTATTACGCTTTATTGCAGCGAAAAGGTGTTATTTCGCTCTCCACGACGCCGTACAATCATCCCATTTTGCCATTGCTGCTGGATATGCATAATGCGAAACGTGCGAACCCACATACCGCTCTTCCCGAAAATCCGTTGCCATTGGAAGAGGATGCTGTTGAGCAGATTCGTCGCTCAATTGTGTTGTATGAGAAAATATTCGGTTGCAAGCCATCCGGGTTTTGGCCGGCGGAGGGAGCCGTTGACGAACGCAGCGTCGCGATGTATCGTGAGCATGGTCTGAAATGGATCGCAACGGACGAAGCGATCTTGTTTAAAAGCCTGAAAAATGATGATCGCAACAATCTCTACCACCCCTATACCTTTGACGGTGTGAGTATTGGTTTTCGTGACCATGGGCTTAGCGACCTGATCGGGTTCACCTATCGGTTCAAGAAGCCGGAGGAAGCGGCTTCGCATTTTACGCGTTCGCTTGATTTGTTAGGTTCTATGCATGATGAGCGTACGGTATTCGTCATCCTTGATGGTGAAAATGCGTGGGAGTTTTATGAAAACAACGCCTATGATTTTTTTACCGCGCTCTACTCCCGTTTACAGGAGTCATCGACATGCAAGACAGTCACGATGGACGAGGTATCGGCCTTGCCGCAGATTCCGCTGGAGCGGCTGGAACCCGGCAGCTGGATCCATGGAAATTTTGACACCTGGAGCGGGCACGAGGAGAAAAACCGCGCCTGGGAGCTGATCTACCAGACTAAACGCGATGCCGAGCACTATCCGGGGAAAATCGATGCCAAGACAGAAGAGGCAATTCGATTTCATTTTCTTGCCGCGGAGTGCAGCGATTGGTTCTGGTGGTATGGCGATGACCATGCGACTGATTTTGCTTATGAGTTTGATGCACTGTTCCGGGGACATCTGATTGCCATCTACCGCATTCTGCAGATGCAGCCGCCTTCAGAGATGTTCGAACCTGTACTTGCCCACAAACATTCGCAGGCGCTTTTCACCTATCCTCAGTCCGCTGTTGCTCCGAAAATAGATGGTAAACAAACCTCTTTTTTTGAATGGCTGGGATGCGGTACCGTGGATGAAGGCAAGGGGTATTCGACGATGGACCGAGTGCGCGGACCAATCGAGATGATTCGATACGGACACGACGACACTTTTGTCTATCTGGCATTTGAAGGGAATCTGGAGATTCTGCGAGCATTAGAGGTGACCTTGATCATTACTGTTGAAGAGAACGGTAATCAGCTTGAAATTCCGTTAGAGAAACCGATTGAGAACAAGAAAATAAAATTTGCGATGCAGAGCAGAATAGAACTGGCGATTTCGAAAAAGCAGGTGATCGGTCTGGATGCTTTTCATCTGCGGTTCGAATTTCGACGCAAAGATGAAATCATTCAAACCCTGCCGGGATACGGTGCGCTGTATGTCGATATGAACGAACACTATTCGGAGCACTGGTTTGTCTAGAGGAGAAGAGATGGCGTACACAAGCAAGAGGGGTTATTATGTCTGAAATCCGTTATGATCGCCTGCATGATACGCATGTCATCATTGCCCCTGAACGGTTGCACCGTCCGGATTGCACTGCACCGATACGTCCGGCGCATCGCCATTCGGGGAAATGCCCGTTTTGTGAAGGCAACGAGTCGATGACGCCGCCGGAGATCTTTGCCATCAGAAACGATGGCAGCTTCGCCAATGAACCGGGATGGCAGACGCGTGTCGTTCCCAACCTCTACAAAGCTGTACAGATTGAAACACGAAATGAACACCATTTCGGCACGTTTGAGTTTTACGAGGGCTTTGGTGCGCATGAAGTGATCATTGACACACCGTACCACCATACTTCGATGATGCAGTTGAAATATGAAGAGATTGTTAATTGGCTGAACACGCTAGGTGCCCGGGTTGCCGATCTGCGCAGGGACACGCGTATTGCCTGTATCTCGCTATTCAAGAATGAAGGGGCAGATGCCGGAGCGACACAACCGCATATTCATACACAACTGATTGCACTTCCGGTGATCCCGCAACCGTTGCGTCATTACTATGAACGATGTACGAACCACTTTAAGGAAGCAGGCACGTCGCTGCTGCAATCCATCGTCGCGTATGAGCGGCAGGCGCAGGATAGGGTGGTTTTGGAGCAAGACGGTTTTATCGCCTATTGCCCCTATGCCAGTGCTTTTCCGTTTGAAGTTATCATTGCTTCTGACTCTGTTTTCGGTCAAGTCGATACATTGCACACTGCTGATAAAGAGGTGGTAGCAGTTGTTTTGGAAGCGGTGTTGGACAGACTGCAGACGCAACTTGGATGTATTGCGTTTAATTTGGAGGTAGCAACACCGCCGCTTCGCGATGACACGCATTTCGGCCTGCTTGAAGAGGCAGATGCGAAGTTTGGATTCATGGTGCGGATTATGCCGAGAATTTATCGTCTAGGCGGCTTTGAGATCACATCGCAGACCATCATCAACCCGGTTTCGCCGGAAGAGGCAGCATTGCTGCTTAGAGATGGTGCGGATGCTTAGCATTCTATTCGCCGCCAGCGAAGTTTTTCCTTTTGCAAAAACCGGAGGGTTGGCCGATGTCGCCTACAGTCTTCCAAGAGCATTGGGCGAACGGCATGAGGTGACAGTGGTGATGCCGCTGTACCGCATGGTTGATCAAATTCGCTATCGCATTGAGAAGCGTGATGGGATGACGATTGTGATGGGGGGCACCTCTTACAATATCAGCATGTACGGCTGCCATTTTGAAGGCATTGAGTATCTTTTTGTCGGTACGCCGTTGTTCGGTGAACGGGAATACCTTTACGGTCCGCCCGAGAGGGGGTATGAGGATAATGCCCTTCGGTTTGGGCTTTTCAGCTATGCGATCACCCATCTGGCAGCTATGTTGCGCAGTGACATTGTCCACCTCAACGACTGGCAGACAGCGCTTGCGGCCCTGTTGATTTCCCGGGAGAAAACGGTGTGTGCCAAAACGGTCTATACAATCCACAATTTAGCTTACCAGGGAATATTTGAAGCCTCTTTTCTCAAAAGTTTGGGAATTGAGCAGAGATATTTCACACAGGAGGGGATTGAATTTTACGGCAAAATCAACCTGATGAAATCGGGGATCGGGTATGCGGACGCGGTGACGACGGTCAGTCCGACCTATGCGAAAGAGATACTTACCCCAGTGTTCGGTTGTGGGCTTGACGGCTTTTTGAAAGTGCACGCCAACAAACTGACCGGCATCATCAACGGCATCGATACGTCGCATTTCTCACCTTCGACCGACCTTGCGCTCTACCGCCCCTACAAAACACCACAGGGAAAAAAGTTCAACAAACAGCGCTATCTCTCTTCTGTAAACTTGCAGAGTGAGGATAAACCGCTGTTCATCTTCATTGGACGTTTTACCTGGCAAAAAGGGGTGGATATGCTCATCGAAACACTGCTCATGATGGCCGGCGATGCCTGCAATATAGCTATTTTAGGCGAGGGTGAAGCGCATTATCGAACAGATATTGAATCGCAGGCTGAACGCTGTGATAATGTTCACTGTTTTTTTGGTTACGATGAGGCATTGGCGCACCGCATGTACGCGGCGGCGGACTTTCTGCTGATGCCATCTGTCTTTGAGCCGTGTGGATTGAACCAACTGATTGCGATGCATTACGGCACGATTCCTGTAGTGCATAGTGTAGGCGGATTGGCAGACACGGTGTCAGCTTACGATAGCTGTGATACGGCCCGGGGCTGCGGTGTTGTATTTGATTCAGCATCTTCGCATGAGTTTATGCAGGCGTTTGAAGCGGCACTTGATCTTTATGCCCGGCCCAAAACCTGTTTGCAGATTGCCGCGCATGACATGCAGGTCGATGTTTCCTGGCACAACAGCGCCAAACGTTATGAAAATCTGTACCGCACTCTTAGCGAGGAACAGGTAGAATGTACATAAGAGGAGTAACGATATGATGAAGTTCAATATTTTACTGGCGGCATCAGAAGTGGTACCGTTTGCCAAAAGCGGCGGACTGGCAGATGTGGCAGGAGCGTTGCCAAAGGCATTACGGGCGATGGGTCATGACGTTCGCGTCGTGATGCCGCGCTATTATATTGTCGATCGTGAAAAGTACAAGCTTACATTGCGTAAAGGCGTATTGGGCGTACCAATGGGTACGATGGGCGAAGCCTGGGCCGCAGTCTATGAAGGGGTACTGCCGGGCAGTGATGTTCCGGTCTATTTTATTGAGCATGAAGGCTTTTTCGGACGCAAAGGGCTTTATGATGAAGATGGCTTTGCATACGGTGACAATGACAATCGTTTCATTTTTTTCTCCAAAGCGGTCTTCCAGCTGGCTAAAATGCTGCGTTTCAGGCCGGACGTTATCCATGCCAACGACTGGCATACGGCGGCGATCCCGGTATTGCTGAATTCGACATATGCCTTTGATCCGGATTTCGAAGATACCGGAACGTTGTTGACGCTGCACAATCTGCAGCATCAGGGCAGATTTTATGAAGGTGCTATGGATGTGCTGGGAGTCGGGTGGGAACACTTCAATTCCGATGAGCTTGAAGAGTTTGGGGGTATCAACCTGCTTAAAGGGGGCATCGTTCATGCAGACGCTGTCAACGCCGTCAGCAGAAAGTATGCGCATGAGATCCGCACGGCCGAATTCGGATGGGGACTCGAAGCCCTCATCGATGCCAATGCCTATAAGCTCTACGGTATCCTAAACGGGGTGGATTACGAAGAGTGGAGTCCGGCCGAAGACGATTATATTCCTGCACATTACGATACCTCAGATTTCTCCGGCAAGGCCGTCTGCAAACGTGAACTTCAGCACGAATTCGGTCTGCCGGAACGCGACGATGTACCGCTGATCGGTCTTGTGGGCCGTCTGGCGGAACAAAAAGGGATCAGCCTGCTCGCCGGAGCGATCTGGAACCTGATGGAGATGGATATCCAGATCGTGCTGTTGGGTACGGGAGAAAAGTGGGCGGAACACTTTTTTAGCGACGTGGCGGAAAAGTATCCGGAGAAGTTCGGCTGTTTTATCGGTTACCGCAACGATTTGGCGCACCATATTGAGGCTGGAAGCGACTTTTTTCTAATGCCTTCTCTGTTTGAGCCGTGCGGATTGAATCAGATCTACAGCCTGCGGTACGGGACGCTGCCGATCGTACGCGCCACCGGCGGGTTGGACGACACCATAGAGAACTATGACGAGAAGAGAGGCAGCGGTACCGGGTTCAAGTTCGAGTTTGCGACACCTGAAGCACTGACCAGTACACTCAGGTGGGCTGTCGGCATCTGGAATGAAGACCCCGAAGCGATTGAACAATTGCGCTTAAACGGTATGAATCAGCGTTTTGACTGGTCTGCCGCAGCAGAAGGATACAGTGCACTGTACTGCAAGATCGTCGGCGGCCGCCGCAGCAGCCGTTACCAATGACAGGAATAATTATGAATCATGCTATCCATTACGATATTACCCGTTTCAGTGACCTGGATATTTATCTTTTCAAAGAGGGAGCGCATACAAAACTGTATGAGAAACTGGGCGCGCACACGATGGAGCGTGCGGGTGTTTCCGGCATCTACTTTGCTGTTTGGGCACCGAATGCGAAGCAGGTCAGCGTGCGTGGCGATTTCAACGACTATAGCACGACGGCCCATCCGCTGAGGCTTCGCGGGGATGACTCAGGCATCTGGGAAGGATTTGTAGAGGGTGATCTGGCAGGATTGACCTACAAGTATCACATTGTTTCCAAATTTCACGATATTGTTCATGACAAGGCTGATCCGTTTGCTTTTTACAGCGAAATGCCCTCAAAATCCGCTTCTCGTATCTGGGAGATAGAGGGATATAACTGGAATGATACAGGGTGGATGCAGACGCGCTCAAAACATAATGCGCACGATGCCCCCGTCAGTGTCTACGAGATGCATCTGGGATCGTGGCGGCGCAAAGTCGAAGAGGGAGATCGCTATCTGACATATCGCGAGACGGCTGAAGCGCTGGTTGATTATCTGAAGAAGATGCAGTACACGCATGTGGAGTTTATGCCGTTGACCGAATACCCTTTCTATGGTTCATGGGGGTACCAGGTCACGGGTTATTTTGCGGCGACGGCGCGTTTTGGTGAGCCGCAGGACCTGATGTATCTCATTGACCTGCTACACCAAAACGGCTTCGGCGTCATCATGGACTGGGTGCCGTCGCACTTCGCTGTCGATATGCACGGGCTCATCAACTTCGACGGCACGGCGCTCTATGAGCATGAAGATCCGCGACAGGGATTCCATCCGGAGTGGGGCAGTATCATCTTCAACTATGGGCGCAACGAAGTACGGGCATTTTTGATCAGTTCGGCACTGTTCTGGCTGGAAAAGTACCACATCGACGGTATCCGCGTCGATGCAGTCGCCTCGATGCTCTATCTCAACTATGCCAGAGAGGAAGGGGAGTGGGTGCCTAATAAAAACGGCGGTAATGAAAATCTCGAAGCCGTTGCGTTTCTGCGTCAGCTCAACACCTCCGCATACGGGGCACATCCCGACATCATGATGATTGCCGAAGAGTCGACCGCCTGGCCGATGGTGACGCGTTCTGTTGATATTGGCGGCCTGGGATTCGGCTTTAAATGGAACATGGGCTGGATGCACGATACACTCAAATATATGAGCAGAGACCCGATACACCGGCAGCACCATCATCATCAGCTTACTTTCAGTATGTGGTACGCTTTTGACGAGAATTTCATGCTGCCGCTGAGTCACGACGAAGTGGTGCATATGAAAGGATCGCTCATCAACAAAATGCCTGGCGACAACAACCAAAAATTCGCCAATCTTCGGGCGTTGTATGCGTATATGACAGCGCATCCCGGTAAGAAACTGCTCTTTATGGGCGGCGAATTCGCACAGTATGCGGAGTGGAACTATAAAAAAAGCCTTGACTGGCATCTTTTGGAAATGCCGCTGCATGCAAAATTGCAGACGATGATCAGTGACCTCAACCGTCTTTATCGCAGCGAACCGGCATTGTATCGTCTGGATGTAGAGCGTGAAGGGTTTGAATGGATAGACGACGGGGATTATCAGCACAACTGTATCAGTTTTATGCGAAAGAGCGGAGTGGAGGAAGAGACCGTGTATATTGTCTGTAATTTTGCCGACGAGACACGTGAAGGCTACCGTATCGGTTTGCCAAACGGGGGTGAATATGTTGAAATCTTCAATTCGCAGGATGCAGCCTATGAAGGGTGGAATATCGGCAATGATTCGGTGCTGCATGCGGAACAAAAAACGATGCATGGAAGGGACTACTCGTTGCGCCTGACGCTGCCGCCGCTGGGAGTTGTTTATCTGAAGCGGCTCACTGCCGCAAAATGATACAGATTTTCAGATCGCAGATTTGCAAAATGGATTATACTTATATTATTAAGAGGAGATAGTTGAAGTGTTAGGATTTAATCGAGATTTTTCATTCGAGGGTACAGAAGCACAGCAGACGATCATGCGCGAGGCGTTTGCCGTCATTTCCAAAGAACATAGTTCAGGGAGAATCGGCTATTATGATCTTCCCGAAGGCTCTAAAGCAGTCGTAGAAGCGGTTGGTGTGCTGGAACAAGAAAACAGTCTGCTTGATTCGGGCACGATTACAGATATTGCCGTCATAGGTATCGGTGGTTCATCACTGGGGATCAAAGCGGTGAATTCACTTTTGGAAACGAAAGTGAAAAAGAGACGTGAGCTGCATTTTTTCGAAAATTCTGACCCTATCGATATCTCCCGTACAATGGCAAAACTTTCGAAAGAGAAGACGATGTTCATCGTTATCTCAAAATCGGGCGGTACCATTGAGACGACTTCCATCTTCAAAACACTGATTGCCCATTTTGATCTGAAACTTGATGGTGCAGATCGCGAACGGGTGATTGTCATAACAGACAAAGGTTCGGCACTTTCAAAGTTTGGTGATCATTACGCACTTACGCAGTACAACATCCCTGATAATGTCGGCGGGCGCTTTTCAGTACTGAGTGCAGTTGGGATCGTTCCTCTGACACTGGCAGGGTTTGATACCAACATGCTGCTTCAGGGCGCGGGCGCTTTTCTTGACAGTTTTTTCAAGGGGAATGAAGTACATCTGCTTGAAAAAGCCTGCTTCCTCTACGAGCACGAAACCTCCAAGCGCATCAATGTTCTGTTCTCCTATGCCAATGCTCTTGAGAACTTTACGAAATGGTACGTGCAGTTGTGGGGGGAATCACTGGGCAAGATCGATGCGACCGGCAACAGTGTCGGCATGACTCCAATCGGACTGATCGGCTCTGTTGATCAGCACTCTTTTTTACAGCTGTTGATAGAAGGCCCCAAGGATAAAACGGTTACTTTTATCAGTATTGACAGTTTCGAAAACGATTTGAAGATTCCGGATGTCTCGCTTAAATTTATTGAAAAAACAGATTTTATCAACGGACAGACCTTCAATACCCTTATCAACGCCCAGTGTGACGCCACGCGTGCCAGCCTTGTACAAAGCAGCGTACCGGTCGACGGGATCGTGATAGAGAAAATTGATTCCCATCACATAGGATCGATGATAATCTACTATGAACTGCTGACCTCTTTGGTTGGGGCGATGCTGATGATCAATACCTACGATCAGCCTGGAGTAGAACTGGGCAAGACCATTTTGTATGATAAATTCGCTAAATAATGAGGCATAGAAATGATACTGCATGATTATGATTTTGATGAAAAATACCGTAAACCCGTTGCATACTTTTCGATGGAGTTTGCCATTCATCAGGCATTGAAAATATATTCCGGGGGTCTTGGGTTTTTAGCGGGGTCGCATATGCGCAGTGCATATGACCTGCGACAGAATGTTATTGGGATCGGAATTTTGTGGAGTTACGGTTATTATGATCAGGGGCGGCATGAAGATCGGGCCTTAAAAATTAATTTTATCCGTAAGCACTATTATTTTCTAGAAGATCTCGGTGTCCAGGCAGCGGTTACAATACATGGGCAGGAAGTACATATTAAGGCTTTTTATCTTGCACCGGATGTTTTTTCATCAGCACCGCTGATTTTGTTAAGTACAGATATTCCGGAAAATGATTTTTTGGCACGTACAATCACACACAAG
>JANTHE010000056.1 GCA_024762585.1 Sulfuricurvum sp.
ACCGGACACTACAACGAACGTCCGAAAATTTCTTATAAAAAAGTACTCGAACAGCAAAAGACGATGGAATTCGTCGATGCACACAAAGAGGATTTTGAAGACGTAGTCGTCGAAGGAGAAATTACCAAGAAGAATCGCGGTGGATATATCCTTGAAGCGGACGGCGTCAGCTTCTTTATGCCGCGTTCGCTCGCGGCATTCAAAGACAGCGACAATGTCATCGGCCGGAAGGTCAAGGCTCAGGTGATCAAGCTCGACCCGGACGAAAACTCCATCGTCGTTTCCCGCCGCAAGCTTTTCAACGAAGAGCGCAAGCGTAAAAAAGAGATCATCGACCAGCTGATGGAAGAAGATACAGTCGTCGAGGGCACCATCAAGAAGATTACCAGCTACGGCATGTTCGTGGATGTCGGCGGCGTCGACGGTCTGGTGCATTACAACGAGATCAGCTACAAGGGGCCGGTCAACCCGTCCAAGCTTTATAACGAAGGCGAAACGGTACTGGTCAAGGCAATCTCCTATGACAAGGACAAGCGTCACCTTTCCCTTTCCATCAAGGCGGTCCAGCCTGATCCGTGGAAAGAGATCGAGGATGAACTCGATGCGGGCGATACCATCACGGTCACGGTCAGCAATATCGAGCCTTATGGTGCGTTTGTCGATCTCGGAAACGACATCGAGGGCTTCCTGCACATCTCCGAGATCACGTGGGACAAGAATATCAAAAACCCCAAAGATTATCTCACAGTCGGCGAAGACATCGACGTCGAAGTGATCGATGTTGATCCGGAAAAGCACAAGCTCCGCGTCTCGCTCAAGCGTCTGCTGCCGAAGCCGTTTGACGAATTTGTAAAAAAACGCAAAGAGGGTGATATCGTAACCGGTACGGTGACATCGCTGACCGACTTCGGCGCGTTCGTAAAAATTGACGGTGTTGAAGGGCTGCTGCACAACCAGGATACCACTTGGGACAAGGGAGTGAAGGCCAAAGATATCTTTAAATCCGGTGACGAAGTCGAAGTAAAAATCGCCAAAATCAACCGCGAAGATCAGAAGATTTCTCTGAATCGCAAAGTGCTCGAAGAGAGCCCGGTCGAGAAATTTGCTGCAGCACACCGTGTCAATGATATCGTTAAAGGCAAGGTCCGTGATGTAAAAGATTTCGGTGTATTCGTTTCGCTCGAGGATGGCGTCGATGCGCTGATTCGCAATGAAGACCTTGAGCCGCTGAAAGCGGAAGAGTTGGAAAAAGGGCAGGAGATTGAAGCGGCTATCGCAGCAATCGATGCCAAACGAGATCGTATCCGCCTCTCGGTCCGCAAACTTGACCGTCTGCATGATCAGCAGATTCTCGATAAGCTCAACAATGAGGATTCGTCCAACAGCCTCGGCGACCTGATCAAAGACAAACTCAATAAATAATTACCACTCCCGCTGTGCGGGAGAGCTTCTGAAAACTATCATTAAATACCTGTATTGCAGGGATTTGCTGATAACTTTTATACTCACATTTAGGATTTGAAGATGGAAAAATACAAAGTAGTCGTATGTGACCACATTCACGAAGCCGGTCTTGAGATGCTTCAAAACGATCCGCAGATCGATTATGTTTTTGCTGCCGATATTGACAAGACGGCACTGCTTGACGTGATTGCCGATGCCGATGTGGCAATTACACGCTCGTCGACAGACGTCGACGAGAAGTTCATCGCCGCCGCGAAATCCATGAAGGCGATCGTGCGTGCGGGTGTGGGCGTTGACAATGTCGATATTGACGGCTGTTCGAAAGAGGGGATCATCGTCATGAACGTTCCGACGGCCAACACCATCGCCGCGGTCGAACTGACCATGACGCATATGCTTTCGTGCATGCGCATGTTCCCGTATTCGCACGACCACCTGAAAAACCAGCGCATCTGGAAACGTGAAAAGTGGTATGGTTATGAGCTTAAAGGGAAGAAGCTCGGCATTATCGGTTTTGGCAATATCGGCAGCCGTGTCGGCAGCCGTGCCAAGGCGTTCGAGATGGACGTTATCGCGTTCGATCCGTACATCTCGGCTTCGAAAGCGACCGATCTCGGTGTGGAGTACACGGAGAACTTCGACGATATCCTGGCCTGCGATGTCATCACCATCCACACGCCGAAAAACCAAGAGACCATCGACATCATCGGTTCCGAAGAGATCGCGAAGATGAAAGAGGGAGTCGTACTGGTCAACTGTGCACGTGGTGGGCTGTATAACGAAGAGGCGCTCTATGACGGACTGAAATCGGGCAAAGTCCGTTTTGCAGGCATCGACGTTTTCAAAAAAGAGCCGGCGACGGACAATCCGCTTCTCGATCTTGACAACATCGTTGTTTCTCCGCACCTTGGCGCCAACACCTTTGAATCGCAGTACAACATCGGTACGCAGGCGGCGCAGCAGGCCATCGAGGCGGCCAAGGGCATCGCGTTCCCCAACGCCTTCAACCTGCCTATTGATGAAACGAAGATTCCGGCATTCGTCAAACCGTTCCTGGAGCTTGGCCACAAGGTCGGGTTTATGGCCAGCGAACTGAACCGTGCGCCGATAGTCTCCGTAAAGGTCACGGCTCAGGGCGACATCGCCGAATATGTGGATTCGCTCAGTACCTTTGTCACCGTCGGTGCGCTCTCAGGCAAGATCGGCGAGACCATTAACTACGTCAATGCCGATTTCATCGCCGAACAGAAGGGCATCAAGATTGAAACCAGTACGGAACCCGCTTCGAGCGCGTACAAAAACATTATTTCTATCAAGGTCACGACGGACAAACGCGTTGTCGATATCTCTGCGACGATCTTCGAAGAGGGTGTGCAACGCATTGTCGAGGTTAATGGCTTTGATTTGGAAGTCGAGCCAAAGGGCAACCTGATCCTGTTCAAGAATACCGACGTTCCCGGCGTCATCGGCAAAGTCGGTACCCTGCTGGCCGACAACGGCGTCAACATCTCCGATTTCCGCCTGGGCCGCAACGACAAGGGCGAAGCGCTGGCGGTCATCATCACTGACTCGGCGGCTTCGGAAGAGGCGCTTTCCAAACTTGCCGCGCTCGAAGAGTGTATCCGCGTCGACACTGTCCGCCTTTAACAGCTCCATCGGGACCGCGCCGATGTTCTCCGTCTTTCCCGCAGGTACTCTCCCTTTTCTGAGGGAACTCGAAGCCAACAATTCCAAAACGTGGTTCAATGCCAACAAGATGCTCTACCGGGAGCTCCTGTTAGAGCCCAGCAGGGCTTTTGTGCAGGAGATGGGCGAGCACCTGATGGCACTTGAGCCTACCGTCATTGCATTACCCAAAGTCAATGGCTCGCTCTTTCGCATCTATCGCGACCAGCGCTTTCACTCCGATGAACCGCCGCTGAAAACGCATATAGGTATCATCTTCTGGCAGGGCACGGGAAAACGGATGCAGAGCAGCGCGTTTTATCTGCATTTCGACGCCCGCACAATGCTCATCGCCGTCGGTCTGCGCCGTTTCAAACCGCCGATGCTGGCATTGTACAGGGCGTACATAAAAGCGGATAAACATCGCGGCGAATTGCGTTCGATTCTCAATGCGCTTCTGTCGAAAGGCTACAAGCTGCCCGAACCGCGTTACAAGCGTTACCCCAAAGGCTTCGATGCGTCGATGCCCCATGCCGAACTTTCTCTCTACGACTGCATGTACGCTTACAAGGAAACCGATGCCGGGCTCGTTAATGACACGGCGTTGATCGATACCCTCTATAGGCACTTTGAAGCGATGCTTCCGCTGCAGCAGTGGGTGTACGAGATGACGCTGAATGCCCAGAGAGAGCAATGAAAAATCATAACAAGGAAAAATAGATGAGTAATAGTATTAACGATATCGTCCTGCGTATTCACATGACGTTTTTAAACAACAAACGGTCCGTTGACTGGATATCGTCATTCAAGGATGAAATCGCCCCGCTAGACGAGGCGGAGTTTCATAAGCTGATCGATATTCTGCACGGCATCAGCGAGCAGGAGCAGGCGAACTTTGCCGATGCGATCATGCACAACAACATTCCGGCGCACCTGCAGCAAAGAGCCGGGGAGACGCTTGACTTTACGGCATTGATTGAAAAACTCCAAGCGGAGTACGCCCGCTGGAAAAGCTAGCGTGCTAAGGAGCTCAGGAAATCTATTCTGTTGAGTGCGAAAGCGATTCCATCGTAATGATACGCGTTGCGACGGCTTTGGCTTCGTTGCGGTTGTGCGTGACGTAGAGCAGTGTTGTCTCAAGCTCTGTCTGCAGCGAAATGATTTCATCACGCAGATGGAGATTCTGCGTCTCATCCAGATTCGAGAGCGGTTCGTCCATGAGCAGCAGTTTGGGAGAGACGATCAGTGCGCGTGCCAGGGCTACGCGCTGCTGCTCCCCGCCGGAGAGGGTTCGGATACGCCTGGTGTTGTACCCTTCCAGGCGTATCATGGAGAGAAAACGGTTGACCGCTTCATGCTGTTTTGCCCTGGATACACCGCGCATCTTCAGGCCGAAGGCGATGTTCTCTTCGACATTCATGTGCGGCCAGAGTGCAAAATCCTGAAAGACCATCGCCGTATTGCGGCGACGCGGCGGGAGGAGCACGCGGTTCGCTTCGGCGACGCAGACGCCGTCAAACCAGATCTGCCTTTTTGCGGCGCAATAAAGCCTGCGAGCATTCTTAGCAGCGTCGTCTTCCCCGATCCCGAGGCCCCCAGAACGACGACGCGTTCCCCGTCTTTGATGGACAACGATACATCGTTAAGCAGCGGTTGTACCACATCAGGATAACCAAAGCTGACGGAGCGCAGTTCGATCATGCCGTTTTTCTTTTAAGCCAAAGCGGCAGCATGATCATCAGCGGCAGCAGTGTAGCGGCGATCAAGATGACGCACAAAGAAGCGATGACGCCCGCAGCGCCATTGGCCGAGTGGGTCAGGATATAGACGGGAAGCGTCTCGAAGCCCGGCGGGTAAAGCAGCATGGAAATGGTGCTGTCGCGCAGGCTGAAAAGATAGCCGATCACAAAGGCCAGGGCGAGCGCTTTGAGCGTCAGTGGTACGATGATGAAGCGCAGAAGCGCACCCGGACCGGCCCCGAGCAGTTCGGCGGCTTCGAACAGCGAGCTGCTTAGATGCTGCAGGCGTTTTTGAATGATTTTGGTCGGAAGATAGAGGTATTTCAGCACCACTCCCATGACAAGAAGCAGCGGCGTCGCGTAGACCATATCCAAAAAAGGAACGTTCCAAAACGCAATCAGCGCGATGCCGACCACGGTCGGGGGCAGCAGCAGTAGCAACAGCAGCGCCGTATCGAGCAGCGGGGCGAGCCATACACGCCTGAAAACAAGCACGTAGCCGCACAGAAAGCCTATGCCGCCAAAAAGCAGTGCGCTGCACAAGGCAAAGACAATGCTGTGCAGCAGCGGAGATGCTCCAAGGGCGAGTGCGTCCGAAAAGTTCTGCCATGCGTCAATCTGCACGATCAGGCCCAAAAGAGGCAAGATGGCGGTGGTCGCAGCCAGGAGCGTCAGCAATGCAACAAAGATACTTTTTTGAAATGATGAGAGCAGAAGAGTACGGGGAGCGTAGTAAGCGCTTTGCCGATACAGCGTACGATCGAGCCACTGCTTTTCGACTGCCACAGCCATGATGGGCAGCAACAACAGCGGCAGCGACATCACCACCGCCGCATCAAAATCATAAAAAGCGCTGAACCGGGTAAATATCTCCAGGGGGAAAATCGTGTAGCGCAGGGTATTGGCGACACTGTATTCGCCAAATGACAGCATGAAAACGAGCAGAAACGAGAGCCCCATCGCCGGACGCAGCAGGGGAAGCAGAATGCCAAGGAGGATGCCGCGCTCATTGGTAAAAAAGGCTGCCGCCTCTTCATAGCCGGGATCGATCTGGCGCAGATAGAGCAGGGTTAACAGAATGGGAATGGCAAGATAGACGCTGAAAAGAACCCAAAATGTTCCGACGAAACCAAAAAGCATCGTGTGCAAAAAAGGGGACGGTCCGATGCTGTTTATCCATCCCAGTGCGAGTAGATAAGGCGGCAAAAGCAGGGGAAGAATCAACAGGGCAAAAAAAAGTTTTCGCAATGGAAGATCTGTTTTTCCAATAAGAATACCCACTGCCGTTCCTGCAATCGTGCCGGCCGCCGCCACGCCGAGCGAGAGCAGAAGCGTGTGTTGAAAACTGACGTGCATCGAGCTGCTGTGCAAAAGCTGCCCAAAGGTTTCGCCGCCATGCCAAAGCGCCTCGATGAAGAGAAGCAGCAACGGCCCCAGACCCAAAAAGAGCAGTATCAAGAGCACGGTGTTTGAAACGGTGCGTGTTTTCACTCAAAAACCCACCGGCTGAGATAGGGCTGTATCTGCAGCAGTCTCCGGGCTACCTCGGCATAATCGACCGGCATAATTTTGAGCGCACCGATGGGTTTGAGGTGTGCGGGTGCTTCGACTCCGTCATGCAGAGGTATCTGTGCGCATGCAGCATGCGCCAGTGCTTTTTCGGACTCGGCGCTTAACAGAAAGTCAATCAGTTTTTTCCCGTTTGCCGGATGCGGAGCCCCTTTGATGAGCATCACCGTATTGGGGACGACAAACAGACCGATACCCTCTTTGCCCTGATCGGGATAGACGATCTTGACAGACGCACCGCGCTGCATACGGCTCATCGCATCGTCGCTGTCCACCAAAGCGAAGTCGTGCATCCCCGAGGCGACAAAGTCGGCGCTTTCGCCGTTGCTGGTACTGATGGCGGTGCCGTTGGCTTTGAGCGCCGAAAGAAACGCTTCGCCTTTTTGGTTTCCGAGCACACTGAAAAGCGCGGCGATATGCGCGGTGGTCGTCCCAAACAGCGGATTGGCGATCACGCCTTTGTGCGCGTAGGTTTTTTGGGTGTAGTCCAACATGCTCTGAGGAGTACTTTTTGCTTTTGTATAGACGATAAAGAGCCGGTAGCGGGCGGAAAATCCGGTCCAGTGGTACTGCGGGTCAACAAATTCGGGATCGATCCCTTCGGCGGAGGGGCTGCGATAGGGCGCGAGCAGCCCTTTGGTGCGCAGCACCTCCGCGCGAACAGGTTCGTTGGCCCAGTAGACATCCGCGCGCGGATGACGCTGTTCGGCCAGCAGGCGGTTCATGACCCCGGTGCTTTTGCTCTCCTCGGTATCGTACAGCGCCCGTACGGTGATACCGGTGGTTTTCTCGAACCGTTTGAGCAGCGGTTCGGAAAAGACCTGATCCTCCGAGACGTAGACAGTAACACTGCCCGCACTTTTTGCCGCAGCGCTGCTTGCGAGCAGCACAGACAGTGTGAGCAGGAAAAAGGTATGGCTTCTCATTTCGCTTCGACGACCAGGTCGTCAAACGAGGTCGCGGCATCGGCTTTTGTCCAGACCCCGACACCGCCGGCGTGCGCGATGCTGCTATCTCGGGCCTTGAGCACGCGCTTACCGTCGATGCTCCCTTCGAAGTATTCTCCGGCTTGCCGGACGGTCATGGTATGCCATCCTGGTTGGAGTTTCAGATTGGTCGATGCCAGAAGGCTTCGGCTGCCGTTCATGACTTTGTAGAAACGAAAATTGCCTTCAAGCGGGTTGAAACGTGCGACGTAGTAGGTATTGCCGCGCTGCACCCGCCACATGATGCCGCCGCCCTGGTCGATACGACCGCTGTCGGCTCTGAATCGTACGCTGAGGGTGCCGTCTTTGAGGTGCATTTGCGGGGTATAGCAGGTATTGAACCCCATACCCATGCCTAAGACACCACTTTTGTTTTCGACCATGCTCAACACCTGCTTACCCGACGGGGCATCGGCGTCCGAGTGCACTTTCCAGACGGAGCGGCATTGCCATTTTTCAGGTGCGCTCCCGGTGGCGTCGTTTTCAAAGTCAAAAGTGACCGCTCCGGCGGTTATCGCTGCCAAAACCAGCAGCGTCAGCGATTTTATGAATCCATTGTCTAAACAAGCAATATTTTTCTTATTTTGATGGCAGGGTAATAATTTCATAATTGAGCTCCTAAAGGTTCGTAACCACTATGATAGCAGATGTTTATTGCAAGAGGGTGTTTAACTGTTTTGTCTTGCATTATTGCACCTCTAATAACCCTCTGGGATCCGTACAGGGTTTTTAGAGGTGCCCAACTGTAGAATATGACGCGGCAGGTCATATTAATAGACCAGCTTTTGCATACCAATACGTATAAGCGGCAGGAGGTTGCTGATGCCATTAGCGAAACTGGAACGATATTTTAATGACTACACCTACGTAAAAAAAGGCCATTACCCTGTCACCGATATGCTGGTCTTTTGGTATATGGGCGAGGCGTGGACCGCAGCGAATAAAGAGCAGCAAATCGCTGTGAGCGAAGGACTTCTCAGGTCAATCGAAGCAAAACAGTTCGAACTCAAGCATGAAGACGTCGAACGTCTGTTTGAGCTCTATGATCTCCGTGGCAAAGCAGAACGGGGTGAACTGCCGGATGAAGTCATGCTGCAAGCAGCATTTACAGAGATCATTGAACAGCATCATTTATCGCACTGATCGATGCCGATCAGAGGTGAACCCAATTTTTACACAACGTTGGTCATTATTGCGTATTAACTTCTAATCACTTCGCCTTCGGCAATGATGATGTTGGGAATGCTGCCAACACGCATGGGTTCTTTTTCCCAAATGAGCAGTGATGCCCATTTATTTTCTTCAATGCTGCCCAAGACGTCATCGAGCTCAATCGACTTTGCATTGGCTAACGTGAGCAGATTGATTGCTTTCAGCTCACTCATACCGGCTATCATAAAATATTGCGATGCATCTTTAAGCGTATGCGCATGCACGACAGGGTGGTCGCTCATCACAGCACATTGCACGCCTGATTCAACCAGGGGGGTTACATTTTTATAAGAGTAGTTTTTTAGCTCGACCTTATAGCCGACACTGCCGAGTGGGCCAAAAATGGCAGTGATATTGTGCTCTTTGAGGAGCTTGAAACTCGAGGTGGTGTGTACATCCAAACAGTGTTCTGCACTCACACGCAGGTTGTATTTTTTAACAAGATGCAGTAAGTAGATAATATCATCCTCTTTATGCACATGCACTTTGATGAGTTTGTCGCCATGAAGGAGGTCAAGCAGCGCATGCTCTTTGGCACTAAATGCGGCATTAAACGTGTGTTCGATCTGTCTGCTTTTGAGTTGACGCAGCGTTTCATCTTCGACCTGTTCCAATTCTGCTTGTGCAACCGTTTTTTTGCTTTTGGCCTCTTCGTACTTTAACAGCAGCGTATCAAAACAGCTCTCAAGCATGGCGTTGACGCCCATACGGGTATTGGGACGCACCCCTTTCCAGTGTTTGGTCGAGGTGGGGTTATAGCCAATGGCCATCTTATAGCCCAGCGAGCGTACAAATGCAGCATTGACATCGTGCGCGGCATGGCGAATAATGGTGGTTTTTCCACCAATAACATTGCCGCTTCCCGGTACAATACAGCTGTAGAGCACACCAAAATCGACCGCATGTGCAAATGCCATGTCATCCATATAGATACTTTGAATGGGCTCGTTTAAAGGCTGTATCTGCTCGCTGATGTCATTGCCCTCTGCCTGTTCGGCAGGTTCGCCTTCTCGAAACATGCCGATGTGTGAATGCGGATCGATAAAAGCCGGCGTGACAATCCCTTCAAAATCAAAACTGCTTGATTCGGAGGTGATCTTTTCAATGGTGTTGCCGTTAATATGGATGTATTGATCGTGGGTTTTGGTATAGCCGTTGTATAGCGTGGTTGCTTTGATAATCATGGTGACTCCTGCTTAAAGAAGTGCAAAACTCATACTGCCGCTCAAAAACCGGACAATCTCAAGAGACGATTTTACCAAATGATACGATTGACGAAGCATTTGGGAAAAAAGATATGGAGGGCATCCCTAAAAACCCTGTGCGGTCTCAGCGTTACAGAGGAGGAAGTGCGCTCCATATTATCGTGTAGACTATGGATTGTATGAGGCTATTTTAAATGTAGGGCACCTCTAAAAACCCTGTACGGATCTCAGAGGGCTTTTGAGGC